>DRKV01000086.1 GCA_011051635.1 Chloroflexota bacterium
CTCATTGGAGGTCTCCTTTCCGGGATAAGTCTAAAGCAATTTTCCAATGATGCCCGACGGATACCCGACTGGGAGGCTCTGGAGGGCTGTTTTAGCGTTTGGAGGGGCCTTATATCTGCGTTTCCGAATAGAAACCGTCTGTGTTTGCGCAAAAATAAGGTCCGAAGTCTCACAGACTTCGGAGGTCTCTTCTTGGGAACTCTTCTCGGCCGGGGGAGGGGAAGACTCCCGAAGTTGCTGGTTCCCCTCGCATGGCTTGAAGAGCACTTGTGAGCGGTATTCGATGGGAGGAGACCAGATGGAATATCCCTGCCGATTTTTCTGAAAATGAGCCACTCCGAATCTTGAACCTTCTTGGGCGTAATAACGACGAAGTATTGTAACCCGTAAGTCTTCAAGAGACGCCGCGCATTATTTTGCGGTTTGGTGGCGTCCGTGTATTTTTGATTATTCGAGGAGGTAGTATCACAATGAAGCAAGCGCAATCCGTTTTTTATCTTTTAAGCAGACTTGTTCTTATGGGAACACTTGCTGCTTATTCTCTCTTTCCATCTTTGTTGGCCCAGGCCGCCAGCCCGGAACGGGTGCTGGATACGGATATGTCCATCACCATGAGCGATACGATTGACCCGGTCGTGACGGGGCGTCCCTTCGCTTATGCCATCACGGTGACCAACAACGGCGGAACGCTGACATCCGGCGTTGTGCTGACCGACACCCTGCCGACGGAACTGGACTTCGCCTTTGCGGATGCCAGCCAGGGCGTGTGTGGTTTCTCCAGCGGCACGCTGACCTGTAATCTCGGCTCGCTGGCGGCGGGGGCTTCGGCGGTGGTGACGCTCACGGTCTCCGCCAACACTGCTGGTACGGTGAGCAACACGGCCTCGGTCAGCGCCAATGACACGGAACTCAACCCCGGGGATAACACGGTCACAGAGGATACCACCACCGAAGCCGGGACCAGCACCATTTGCTATGCCGCCGCCGATGGGGGCGACCGTCTGGTGACCGTTGACCGCGCGACCTGGGCGGGGACTATCGTCGGCGGCTTTGGCGTGGGGAATATCGAAACCATTGCCTACTGGCCGGGAACGAATACCCTCTACGCTGCCAATGCAGGTGATTTTGGGGTTGTGAATGTCTCCACCGGTGCTTACACCAGCATCGGGACCATCGGTTCCGGGGATGGCTCTCAGGGGACGGTCACCATGGACGATGTGGATGGCCTGACCTTCGACCCCTTTACCGGGATTCTCTACGGTTCCCAGCGAGAAGGGAATGCGGATTTGTTAATCCAGATTGACCCCTCCACCGGCGCCATTGTGCAAGATGCTTTTGGCCCCGGGGTTGATTATCGGGAAATTACCATTATCGCCGGGCTGGACGATGTGGATGACATTGCTATCTCCTCGGTGGACGGCACGATGTACGCCACGGAGAACAACAGCACGGGCGACCACATCATCATCGTGGACAAAACTACGGGCAATGCCACCGATGTCGCCCGCGTCACAGAGGCTGGTTCCGGAACGACCATTGATGACGTGGAAGGCCTGGGCTACGATGCGCTGGGGAATTTTTACGCCACCACAGGTACCGCCAGCGCGGCGGCGTACCGCAACAGTTATTACACCGTGGACCCGGCGACGGCGCAGATGACTTTGCGCAGCGACCTCTCCGGTCAGGGGACGGATTACGAGGGCACCGACTGCCTGGTGGACGGGGTCAACTCGGTTGCCGGGACCGTCTTCGAGGACCTGGATGCCGACGGTGTGCGGGATACCGGCGAAAATGGCACTTCCGGTGTGACGGTGAACCTCTACCGCGATACCAACGGCAATGGACAGGTGGACCCCGGCGAACCGCTGGTTGCCACGCAGCAGACGGATGCCAACGGGCATTACAGTTTCACCATGGCTGCCTCCGGCGACCTGGTGATGGATATCGATACCGCCACCCTGCCCGCCAATCACTACCTGACCACGGATAACCTTGAAGCCGCCAGTTTCAGCGGGTTCGGGAACCTGGATGCCCAAAATGACTTCGGGCACGCTCCGCCGGTGACCATCGGCGACCGCATCTGGCTCGATGCCAACGGCGACGGCGTGCAGGACAGCGACGAAGGGGGCATCGGGGATGTGGATGTCTGGCTGGACCTGGACGGTGACGGCATCCGCGATGCCGGGGAACCGGTCGCCACCACGGATGCCAGCGGCAATTACCTCTTCGAAAACGTCCAGGCGGGCGATTACACCGTGCGGGTGGATACCTCCACCCTGCCCGCGGGTCTCACCCAAACCGGCGACCCCGATGATGTTCAGGATAACGCCCATACCCTGGGAACCTACCCCGGCAACAGTTATCTGGATGTGGATTTCGGCTATCAGGGCTTACCGGTGACCATCGGCGATACCATCTGGAACGACCTGGACGGTGACGGCGTGCAGGATAGCGGCGAAGGCGGCATCAGCGGCGTGACTGTCTGGCTGGATATGGACGGCGACGGCGTGCGGGATGCTGACGAACCCTCCACCACCACCGATGAGAACGGGGAATACCTGTTCTCCGGGCTGCCTGCCGGGACGTACACCGTCACCGTGGACACCGGGGCGGGTTCTCCTCTCAATGGTGCCACCCAAACCTACGACCTGGACGGAACCGGCACCCCCAATACTGCCAGCGTTACCCTCGCCGCGGGCGAGACCCGCACCGACCTGGACTTCGGCTACCAGTACGCCGCCCTTTCGGTGGGCAAATCCTCCGATGCGGGCGGGACGGTCGCCCCGGGGGACACGATTACCTACACCATCGTCGTGCGTAACAACACCGGCGCCACCCACGAGAACATCGTGGTTTCGGATACCCTGCCCGCGGGCACGACCTATGTCGCCAACAGCACGCAGGTGACCGCCCCCGCGCATGAGACCGTGCGCGACGAGTTCTCCGCGGTGGCGTACAACAACAACGACGGCACCCAAAACTGGGCTTCCAATTGGAGCGAGGAGAACGACGATGGTGACCCCGCCGCGGGAAAAATCTACATTGATAGCGGAGAATTCGTCTTTCATGGCACATCTGATACCGATGTGTTCACGGCGACCCGCTCGGCGAATCTTTCCGGGGTCACCGCGGCAACCTTGACGTTCGACTTTCACTCCCGGGGCACTTTGGAGTCCGCAGATACCCTGGAAATCCGGGTCAACGACGGGGCTGGTTGGGTCACACTGGACCCCCTGAGCGATGACGGGGACCTGGATAACGGGGGTTACAGCCGGGATATTACCGCCTATGCCAGTGCCAGCACCCAGATTGCCTTGCGGGTGACCGGTTTTCGCCAGACGTATGAGTATCTGTACATCGATAACGTCCAGATTGCCTATGCTGTCTCGCCTGTAACCCAAGCCGGAAACGCCCCGCCCACCCTGGTGGCCGCGGGGGATGGCTACTCTCTGTTGGCGGGCGAGGTGATGACTGTCACCTTCCAGGTCACGGTGGATAACCCCGTTCCCGCCGGCCTGGGCAGCATAGACAACACCGTGGAAGTTACCAGCGACCAGCAATCCAGCCCTCAGCAATCTTCCACCACGGATGATTTGCCCGATGCCACCCTCGGCGACCGTCTCTGGTACGACACGGATGGCAACGGCGTGCAGGATGGCGGCGAGGACGGCGTTGCCGGGGTGACAGTGAACCTCTACGACCCCGGTCCCGATGGCGTGATTGGTGGCGGCGATGACGTGCTGGTCGCTTCCACCACCACGGATTCCAACGGCAACTACACTTTCGCCGACATCCCCGCCGACCAATACTACCTGGACTTTGACCTGCCCTCCGGCTATTCTTTCACCACCCAGAATGCCGGGGGCGATGACGCCCTCGACAGCGATGTGGATGCCTCCGGGCAGACGGTCGTCTTTTCCCTCACCGCGGGAGAGACGAACAACGACTTCGACGCCGGGCTGACCAACTCCCAACTGGATTATGGCGACCTGCCGGACAGTTATAACCGCACCCTGCTGGCGGATGACGGCCCCCGCCACACCGTCGGCACTCTCACCCTCGGCCCCAATGTGGATACCGAACCCGACGGGCAGGAAAGCAATACCGCCTCGGCGGACAACTATGACGATGGCGTTACTCGCGATATGAGTGACAACTGGACCAACGGCGCAACCGTGGATATTGACCTGGACCTGCGCGGCTCCACCGCCAGCGGGCTTGCCGATGTCGGCATGTGGATTGACTGGAACAACGATGGCGTCTTTGGCGCTGGCGAGTTCTACTCCTTCTCCGGGCTGAATGTGGGTATGGTCAACACTGTGCAAATCACCGTGCCCGATAGTTCCACCTATACCGTAGGCGATGACATCAACGTGCGTGTGCGCGCTTTTGACCCTGACAATCTCCCTGGCGGCTCTCTGGACGGCGGCGATTACGCCGGTCCCGCCACCAACGGCGAAGTGGAAGATTATTTCTGGGAATTTGGGCCGACGGCTATCACCCTTGAAGACTTGCAGGCGGTCTCCGGCGGAGATTGGAATACCGCTTTGCCCGTGGCATTCCTGGGCGTACTTCTGTTGACAGGAGCCGGGCTGGTGTTACGCAAGCGCTACTTGGCCTGAACGTTAGTCGACAGACGAAAGACCTCCGAAGTCTCCCGGACTTCGGAGGTCTCGCTGATGACGAGACCTGACGGGTTCGGAAAACCCGTCAGGTCTTTTTTGGATGCTTTTCCCTCCTATTCTCGCACGGTGTGCAGGAGCGCCAGGTTGGTGGGGCGCATACTCCCCACCGGATAGCCGCAAATCAGCACCACCTGCTGGCCGGGCTGGACAGGCGTCTCAGCGACCATGGCGCTTTCCACGTGCGCCAGCATGGTCTCCATGTCCTCGGCGCGGGGGATGAGGTGGGGACGTACGCCCCACAAGAGCGCCATCTGGCGGTAAGTCTGTTCGCGGGGCGTAAAGGCCAGGATGGGCACGCCGGGGCGTTCCTTGGACATCAGCCGGGCTGTACGCCCGCGCACGGTGAAGATGGCAATCGCGGCCACGTTGCGGTCGTGCGCCAGTTCCCGCGCTGCTCGCGTGATGTAGACCGCGTCGTCGTAGGCATCGTCCGGCGGAGCGCCCTGCCAGTGTCCCCAGGCATCGGTGTGTTCCTCGGCCTCCCGAATGATGGAAGCCATCATCTCCACCGCCTTGACGGGATACTTGCCCACCGCCGTTTCGCCGGAGAGCATCACCGCATCCGAGCCGTCGAAGATGGCATTTGCCACGTCCGAGGCCTCGGCGCGGGTGGGGCGCGGGTTGTGTATCATCGATTCCAGCATCTGCGTGGCCGTGATGACGATTTTGGCGTGCCGGTTGGCCTCTTCGATGATGCGCTTCTGGGCGATGGGTACGCTTTCGGGCGGCATCTCCACCCCCAGGTCGCCGCGGGCCACCATCACCCCGTCGGCGGCGTGGATGATGCCGTGCAGGTTTGCCAGCGCTTCGGGACGCTCCAGTTTGGCGATGACCGGGGTGTGGACGCGCTCCGGGGCGTACCGGCTGATAGCCTGCCGCACGCGGGCCACGTCTTCCGGGGTGCGGACGAAGGACATGGCGACCGCGTCTACCTCCTGGGAGAGACCGAATTTCAGGTCGGCCTCATCTTTGGATGTAAATCCGGGGATGTCGAGCGGGACCCCGGGGAGGTTGACTCCTTTATGGGGGGTCAGCACGCCCCCCAAAAGGACGCGGGTCTCCACTTCTTTCTCCCTTACGGCGGTCACTTCCAATTCCAGCCGCCCGTCTGCCAGCAGAATCCGCCCTCCCGCATGGACGCTCTGGGGCAAGCGGGGAAAATCCACCGAGATGCGTTCCGGGGTGCCTTCCACGGATTCGGTGGTCAAAATCAATGCCTGACCGGCCTGGAGCGTTACCTGCCCCTCCTTCAGCGTTCCGGTGCGAATTTTTGGCCCTTGCAGGTCTTGCAGAATGGCAACCGGGCGACCGAGACGGTGCGCCAGCCTGCGGACGCGGGCGATGCGGAGGGCGTGCTGTTCGTGAGTTCCGTGGGAAAAATTCATGCGCGCCACATCCATCCCGGCTTGCAGCATGTGGAAGAGCGTACTTTCGTCCTCGCTGGCCGGGCCGAGGGTGGCTACGATTTTTGCGCCGCGCAGGGACATGGGCGATTTTCCTTTTGAATCTCCCCTCTCCTTTTGGGAGAGGGGCAGGGGGTGAGGGCTTACCCCCCTCTCCTTTTGGGAGAGGGGCAGGGGGTGAGGGAAAACGACGAAACCCGTCAGGTCTTTTTTGGAGGGGAATTACAGATACTTCAACTCTTTCGCCTTGTAGGTCAACTCGTCCCGAAAGTCGGGATGGGCGATGTTGATGAGTTCCTGCGCCCGTTGGCGGATGGTCTTGCCGTACAGGGAGGCCACGCCGTACTCTGTGACGACGTAACGCACGTGATTGCGGGTAGTGACCACCCCCGCCCCAGGCTTTAGCATGGCGGTGATGCGGCTGAAGCGCTTCCCACTGCGCGTTTGGGCTACACTGGGCAGGGCGATGATGGGTACGCCGCCCTTGGAGCGCGACGCCCCGTAGATGAAATCCAGTTGTCCGCCTACGCCGCTGTAGAGTTTGGGACCGATACTGTCGGCGCAAACCTGGCCGGTGAGGTCCACCTCGATGGCTGAGTTGATGGCGACCATACGCTCGTTTTGCGCCACGGTAAAGGGGTCGTTGACGTATTCGGTGCGGTGCAGTTCAATCATCGGGTTGTCGTTCACCCACTCGTAGAGACGCTTGCTGCCCAGGATGAAACCGGCCACGATTTTGCCGGGGTGGAGGGTCTTGCGCGCTCCGGTCAGAACCCCGGCTTCGACCAGGTCAATCACCCCGTCGGAGAAGAGTTCGGTGTGGACGCCGAGGTCTTTCTTGTCGTAGAGGTATTTCAGCACCGCGTCGGGCACCGCTCCGATGCCCATTTGCATCGTCGCCCCGTCGGGAATCAGGTCGGCGATGAAACCGGCAATCTTCTGGGTGACTTCGTCGTTCCCTTTGCCGCCCATGACCATTTCGGGCAGGTCGTAGTTGACCGGCACGATGTAATCCAGACGGCTGGCGTGAATGAAAGAATCGCCCAGGGTGCGGGGCATTTTCTCGTTGATTTCGGCGATGATGACTTTGGCCGATTCTGCCGGGCTTTTCGTCAGGCCGTTTTCCACACCGAAACTGCAAAAGCCATGCTCGTCGGGGGGCGAGAGATGCACCAGGGCGACATCCAGCGGCAGGTGGCCTTCCTTGAACAGGAGAGGGAACTCCGAGAGGAAGACGGGCGTGAAATCGGCGCGGCCTTCCTGCACCGCTTTGCGGATGTTGGCGCTGATGAACATGGTGTTGACCCGCAGATGGCCTTCCATTTCGGGGGCGACGTAATCCGCCGGGCCGATGGTCAGGGCCTGGTCAATTTCCACGTCTTCCAGTTCAGGAGCGCGGGCCACCAGGGCTTTCAGCAGTTGCTGGGGGGTGGAGCAGTTGCCCGTCAGGAAGACGCGCTGGTGGGATTGGATGACCTGGACGGCCTCCTCGGCGGTGACGACCTTGTTGCGGTATTGGTTGACCCAACTCATGAGGATGCCCTCCTGCTTTCAAAGGCTTTGCGCAATTTGGGGTGGATGATTTCCCCTTTGTGGGTGTACAGCCCGCGGGTGAGGGCGTTGTTTTCCTCCAGGGCCTGCACCAGCCCGACGTTGCCGATGCGCTGGATGAAGGGCCATACGGCGTTGTTGATGGCGTGGGTGGCGGTGCGTCCCAGGACGCCGGTCATGTTGGGCACGCAGTAGTGGATGACGCCCTCCTCCACGTAGGTCGGGCTGCTGTGGGTGGTGGGGCGGCTGGTTTCGGCGCAGCCTCCCTGGTCGATAGAAGCATCAATCAGGATGGAGCGGCGGCGCATATTTTTGACCATTTCGCGGGTGATGACGATGGGAGCGCGCGCTCCGGGCACCAGCACCGAGCCTACCACCACGTCGGCAAAGCGGAGCACTTTGGCGATGTTGGAGGCGTGTGCCACCATTGTGATGCAGTGCCCGCTGCACTGGCTGTGCAGGGCACGCAGGCGGTTGAGGTTCCTGTCCAGCACGTAAACGGTCGCCCCCATCCCCAGGAAGGTGCGGGCGGCAGCCGTCCCGACCGTGCCGCCGCCGATGATAACCGCTTCCGCGGGGGCGATGCCAGGCGCGCCGCCCAGCAGGATGCCCTTGCCGCCGTTGTTGTTCTGTGCCAGGGCGGCGGCAATCTGCGGAATCATGGCTCCGGCCACATAGCCGATGGATTGCAGGATGGGGAGATGACCGCTGTCGTCCTGGATGACCTCGTAACCGATGGCGGTGATTTCCTTTTCCAGCAGGGTGCGTACCTTGTCGGGGCTGGCGGCTGCCAGATGGAGGAAACCCATGACGATTTGGCGGGGGCGCATCCATTCGAATTCCTGTACGGTGGGACGCCCCACCTTGAGGAGCAGGTCGGCGCGTCCGTAGGCCTCCTCGCCCTGGTAAACGATGCGCGCCCCGGCCTGCTGGTAGTCATAATCGGAAAAGCCGCTGCCGATTCCGGCATCGTGTTCCACGTAGCAGGTATGTCCGGCGCGGCACAACAGTTCCACGCCGGCGGGGGTCAGCCCTACCCGGTACTCGGAATCGCGGCGTTCTTTGGGGATGGAGATGTTCATAAGGGGCCTCGGGGAGAAATTGAAGAATCGGTGAGTGGGAACTTGGTAATCGGGCAACCTGGGGATGGAGAAACCGGGGAAGCAGGAGATGGGCAGGGATTGGGGAGTGAAAATGTGGGTAACTCAACTGCCCCACTACCCAACTACCTCAACAGTACCTCGCGAATCCGCGGCAGCGCCCAGTCAATGGTAGCCTTGTCAATCACCAGGGGGGGAGCAAAGCGGATGACGTGTTCGTGGGTCTCTTTTGCCAGGATACCGCGTTCTTGCAGGGCCTCGCAAAAGCGGCGCGCCCCGCCGGCCTCGGGCTTCAATTCCACGCCGATGAGCAGCCCTTTGCCGCGCACTTCCTTGACGTATGGGCTGGGGATGGCGCGGAGTTGCTCCTGGAAGTAAGCCCCCAGGCGGGCGGCGTTCTCAGGCAGGTTTTCTTCCACCAGGACGCGCAAGGCCGCTCTCCCGATGGCCGCGGCCAGGGGATTGCCGCCGAAGGTGGAGCCGTGCTCTCCGGGGCGGAGCAGCCCCAGCACGGAGGTATCCGCCACAATGGCCGAGACGGGGTAAAAACCGCCCGAAAGCGCCTTCCCCAGGATGACGATGTCCGGGCGCACTTCTTCGTGGTCGCAGGCCAGCAATTTGCCGGTGCGCCCCAGGCCGGTCTGGATTTCGTCGGCAATAAAGAGTACACTGTGCTCATCGCAGATTTGCCGGACGGAGCGCAGATAGCCCTCCGGCGGCACGATGACGCCGGCCTCTCCCTGGATGGGTTCCAGCATCACGGCGGCGGTGTGGGGGGTGATGGCCTTCCGAATGGCCTCCGCCTCCCCGTAAGGCACGATGACGAAGCCGGGTGTGAAGGGGCCGAAATCTTCGCGGTAGAGCGGCTCGGTGGAGAAGGATACGATGGTGATGGTGCGCCCGTGGAAGTTGTTGGCCGCCACGATGATTTCCGCCTTGTGGCGCGGCACCCCCTTGACGGTGTAGGCCCACTTGCGGGCTACCTTGAGGGCCGTTTCCACGGCCTCGGCGCCGCTGTTCATCGGCAGAGCCATTTCGTAGCCGGTCAGTTCACACAGTTCCTTGTAGAACAGGGGCAACTGGTCGTTGCGAAAGGCGCGGGATGTGATGGTCAATTTTTGCGCCTGCTCCTGCATGGCCGCCAGGATTTTGGGGTGTACGTGCCCCTGGCTGACGGCGGAGTAGGCGCTCAGGCAGTCCAGGTAGCGGTTGCCCTCCACGTCGTACACCCAAACCCCCTCGCCGCGGGTGAGCACCACGTCGAGAGGGTGGTAGTTGTGCGCCCCGTATCGTTCTTCGAGCGCGATGTAATCCTGGGTTTTCATGGCGCTTACCCCAGCAGTTGCGCCAGAATGGCCTTCTGGGCGTGGAGACGGTTGTGCGCCTGCGGGAAGAGACGGGAGTGCGGTCCGTCGGCTACCTCGTCGGTGATTTCCTGCCCCCGGTGGGCGGGGAGACAGTGCATCACAATCGCTTCGGGGGCGGCTTCGGCTACCAGGGCGGCGTTGACCTGGTACGGCGGGAAAACTTTGGCGCGTCGGGCGGCTTCCGCCTCCTGCCCCATGCTCGTCCAGGTGTCGGTGTAGATTACCTGCGCGCCTTTGACCGCCTCGTGCGGGTCGCGCAGGAAAGCGAGGGCGCTGCCCGATTCGGCGGCGAACTTGCGGGCTTCGGCGATGCTCTCGGCGGGCATGTCGTAGCCTTCCGGGTTGGCGATTGTGAAATTGGCGCCCAGTTTGGCGCATACGTGCATCAGCGAAACGGCCACGTTGTTGCCGTCGCCCACGTAGGTCACGTTGATACCCTTGAGGGTGCCGAATTCTTCCTGGATGGTGAGGGCGTCGGCCATCGCCTGGCAAGGGTGGTTGTAGTCGCTCAGGCCGTTGATGACGGGGATGCTGCTCCACTTCGCCAGTTCGACCACGTGTTCGTGGGCGAAGACGCGCGCCATGACGGCCTGCACGTAGCCGGAGATGACGCGGGCCACGTCGGCGATGGATTCGCGCTTGCCCAGGCCGATTTCGGCGGGGGAAAGGTAGAGGGCGTCGCCGCCCAGATGCCGCATTGCCATGTCGAAAGAGACGCGCGTCCGCAAACTCGGCTTCTGGAAAATCATAGCCAGCACTTTGCCCTGCAAGATGGGCTTGTTGCCGCCCGATTTCCATTCGGCTTTCAGTTCTTCAGCCAGGTCGAGTAAATCCTGTAGTTCTTGAGATGGGTAGTCGGAAATTGCCAGGAAATCCTTTTTCATGCTCTACTCCTGCACGATGGTGGATTCGGAGGAATGGATGGCCTCCGTTTGCTCAGGTCGTTGTTTTGCACGTGGGGACCTGCCGACCCAGAATTGAGTATAACACAGGCGGGGTTGCTCTCCTTGTGAGGACTTGCCGGGAGTTCTCTGATGAAAATCATCCCTTTTCGAAGACCTGACGGGTTTCCCAAAACCCCTCAGGTCTCTCAAAATGCGTTTATAATTTCGGTGTGCTTTTGCAACAACTCAAACGTACCCTGCACCTGACCGATGCCCGCTGGGCGGCGTGGCTGTGGCGCGACCCGGATGGATGGCGCTTCGGTATTCACGCGGGACTGACCCGCCCCCGCCGCAGAAGGCTGGAGACGCTTTTGGCGCGTTCATCCTGGCACAACTGGCTCTCGGGGGCGTTGACCAACAGACGCTCCCGCCGCCGCAAGGTGGATGCCGCCGCCTCCGAACTGGATTGCGGACGGGTGTACGCTTTCCCCGCAGAGAACGGGCAGGGATGTCTCCTTGTGGGGGCGGATGAACTGGAGACTTCGGAACGGCATTTCTGGCAAATCCTGGCCTGGGAGCCGCCTTCCCAGCCGGTCAAGTACCATCCCGAACCGGCGGCGGGGCAAGGCGCGCCGCGTCCCTTCGTCCTGCACACCTCGGTCTCCTACGATTTGGGCGTCGTCCTGGAGCAGGTTCTGGTTTTCCTCTCCGCCCGTCTGCCCTGCGCCGGCGGCCTGATTGCCCTGCGCTCCGGCAGACGTTTTGAGGTGCGTGCCGTCTGGCGCTTGCCGGACGCCTGGATTGGACAGGATGTGGATTTGGAATCCGCCCTCGCCTTGCGGCGGATGGTCTCCCGCCGGCGGGTAGCCCTGTGGGAAGGCCCGCAAATGTGGAAAGGCGCGCCCGCCAACGGAGAGCCGGACTGGGCTTTTGGGGAAAGCACCCAGTGGCTCGGCGTACCCCTCGTCCTGGGGCGGCGCGTCATCGGCGTGGCTTTGCTGGCAGCGCGCCCCGGTGAGCGCTTCAGCGAGGGCGATGTGCTCCATTTGCCGCGCCAGGCGGCTCAGGTGGCGCATCTTGTGGAGAATGCCATCGTCTTCGACGAGGCCGGGCGCTACCTCCGGCAACTTGCCCTGGTGAGCGAACTGGCCGCCGAGACGGTCGGCGAAGTGCGGCAGGAGAAAGTCATCCGCCGGGTGCTGCACCGCCTGGAGCGCACCTTCGACCACACCCAGGCCGCCCTCTTGACCCCTGGCGAGGAAGGCAACGGGGTGCTGCAAGCCTACGGGAACCGGGAGCCCCTCTGGGGCGCGCCCGTCGCACCGGACGCCCTTCCGGGGGGCGCGGCTTCGCTGGAGCGGGGCATCCCTTTACAGGGGGAGACGCTCCCCGAAGGGCTGGATTTCCCCTGGTTCCGCCGCCTTTCTTACGCTTACGTCCTCATGCCGATGCGCTACCGCGGGCATTTCATCGGGGCTATCCACATGGGGCGGACGCGTCCGCAGCCTTTCTCCCGGCAGGAGGAACAGGCTCTGGTCATGCTGGCGGGGCATCTGGCGGGCTTGCTGGAGAACGTGCGCCTGCACGCCGAGACACAGCAGCGCGCCGAGAACCTGGCTCTCATCCACACCGTCGTGCAGCGGGTGGTCGGCCTGACCTCCGTGGAGGAGATTGCCCAGGCCGCCGCCGAATTGATGGCCGCCAACTTTGCCTTCGACCGGGTGCTGATAGCCGGTATGCCCCCTTCCGGCGAACAGTTCACCGTCCTGGGATTGGCCGGCCTGGAAGTCGCTCCCGGCCTGCGGGGGGCGCGCTTCCCCGCCGCCTGCGGCCTGCTGGGGCGCGTCTTGCTGGATGGACGCAGTTTGCGGATTGGAAACCTGGACACAGACATGGCCTGCGAATCTCTGGAGCCGTTGCCGCAATCTGCGGTGATGGCGGTGCCGCTCTACGACGGAGAACGGGTGTTTGGAGCCTTGTATGTCGAACGGGTCGCCAAACCCTTCTCTTCTAACGACATGATAGCCTTGCAGGCCCTGGCGGGTGTGCTTTCCAGCGTGATGGTCAACGCCCAGCGCTATCAGCAGTTGCAAACCAGCGTGCGCCAATTGCAGGCCGTGCGGGAGACCGCCCTGGATATGGCGGGAGAGATGGATTTGGAAGTCCTCCTGCGGCGCGTCGTGCATCGGGTGCGCTTGCTGCTGGAAGCCAAAGGCGCGGAACTGGGGCTTGTGGATTCGGAAAGCGGCATGGTGCGGGTTGTCGTTTCCGAAAACCCCTGGCAGGATTACACGGGGCAGGAAGTCCCTATGATGGGGGGCATCATCGGCCAAGTAGCCGCCCTGGGAGAACCGATGGTGGTCGCCGATTACAATCGCTGGGAGGGGCGTCTGCGCCCGGAAGGGCAGGAGCCTTTCTCCGCCGTGGTAGCCGTGCCCTTGCGCCTCAAGGGACAGGTGATGGGCGTCCTTTCGGTGAGCGACGATACCCCCGGACGCACTTTCCGCAGCGACGATGTGCGCCTGCTGGAGTTGCTGGCCCCGCAGGTCGCGGTCTTCATCCGCAACGCCCGCCTGTACCGCGAATTGCAGGAGCGGATGGCCGCTCAGCAAGAGACCGAACAGCAATTGGTGCGCTCGGCGCGGCTGGCTGCCGTGGGCGAGATGGCCGCCGGGGTAGCCCACGAACTCAACAACCCTCTTACCACAGTCTCCGGCTTCGTGGAACTGGTGCTGGATGAGTTGCCGGAGGATTGGCCGCAGCGCGCCGACCTGGAACTGGTGCTCAAAGAGGCGCGGCGCGCCCGCGGCGTGGTGCGCAATTTGCTGGAATTCTCCCGCCCCGGCGAAAACCTCCGCGTGCGTACCGATATGAACGCCCTGATTGGCGAAGTCCTGACCCTCGTGCAGCACCTCATCCGCACCACCGGCGTGGAATTGCGCCTCCAGTTTTGGGAGGAAGTTCCCTGGGTGCGGGTTGACCCCAACCAAATCAAGCAGGTGCTTCTCAACCTGGTACACAACGCTTTGCAGGCCATGCCGCACGGGGGAGTGCTCACCATCCAGACGGCGCACGGGCGCCGAGACAAAGAACGCTGGCTCACCGTGCGCGTTCAGGATACCGGCGTGGGCATCCCCGAGGAAAACCTGGCCCGCATCTTCGAACCGTTTTTCACCACTCGTCCCGTCGGTGCAGGAACCGGCCTGGGGCTTTCGGTCAGTTACGGCATCATCAAGGAACACGGCGGTTACATTGAGGTTGAAAGCCTCCTCGGCAAGGGGAGCGTCTTCCCCGTTTACCTGCCGGTAGAGAAAGACCATGCCTGAAACCAAAATCCTCGTAGTGGATGACGAACCGGGCATCGCCCACCTGTGCGAGCGTCTTCTGCGGCGCGCCGGTTACGAGGCCCGGGCGGTCACCAACCCCCGCCGCGCCCTGCTGCACTTGCAAACCCACCCCGTGGATTTGCTCCTTGTGGACATCCGCATGCCCGGCATGGACGGCTTCGAACTGATGCGGCAGGCGCGTCAAACTCTCCCCGACCTGGCAGTCGTCATCATGACCGGTTTCGGCACGGTGGAGACGGCCATCGAAGCCCTGCGCCTGGGCGCGGAGGGCCTGATTCTCAAACCTTTCTCCCGGGGGGCGGAACTGGTGGAAAGCGTCGCCCACGCGCTGGAAGCACACCGCCGCTCCCGCGATGCCCAGCGCCTCCGGGCCTTGCGCCCTCTCTTCGAAGTCACCCGCCGTCTCTTCTCCGAGACCGACCCGGAACAGTTGCGCCTTCTCCTTGTGGAGGCGGTTTGCGAACATCTGCAATGTGAACATGCCGCCCTGTATGCCCTCCCTCGGAGTGGGAACGCGCCCCCGGAGTTGGAAGCCGCCCGCGGAGAGGTTCCGCCCCCCGGCGGCGGGTACGTGACGCATTTGTGGGAGGCCGCCGCCCGAGGGGTGGTAGCCCCTGGCAAAACGGATTCCGCCCCCCTCCCCCCCGAAATGGGGTACGCTTCCCTGGTGGCTGCCGCCGTTTCGGGGCCGCAAGTTTCCCGCCTTTTGCTGGCCGCCCGCAATCCCGAAAATCCTCCTTTCAGCGAAGCCGACCTGGAACTGCTGGTCGTCCTGGCGCATCAGGCCGCCGCCGCCCTGGAAAACGCCCGCCTGTACGCCGAACTGCGGGCCTACCTCCGGCAGGTGGAAGAATCGCAGCAACTTCTCCTCCAGGCGGAGAAAATGGCGACCGCTGGCCGCCTGACGGCCTCCATCGCTCACGAAATCAACAATCCTCTGCAGGGGGTGCGGAACTGCCTGCACCTGGCCTCTCGCGCCGAACTTTCCGAAATGGAGCGGGCAGAATACCTGCAACTGGGGCGCGAGGAACTCGACCGCCTGATGACTACGGTGCAGCGCATGTTGGAGTTTTACCGCCCCTCCGCCGTAGAGCGCAGCGCCGTAGACCTCCACGCCCTGATAGAGCGGGTCGTCAAATTGCTCCACCGCGAAATGGAGCAGCAGAACATCCGCCTGCACCTTTCCCTGAGCGAAGACCTGCCCCGACCCTGGGCGGTGCGCGACCAGATACAGCAGGTACTTCTCAACCTGGTACTCAACGCCGTCGAAGCCATGCCGGAGGGCGGCGATTTGCACATCGAGACGCGGTACAATCATGACGAGGTGCACATCACCGTGGCGGATAGCGGTCCCGGTGTGCCCCCTCACCTGCGCGGCCAAATTTTCGAGCCGTTTTTCAGCACGAAGGACGATGGCAGCGGCCTGGGCCTGACCGTCTGCGACGGCATCATCACCGCCCACGGGGGCCGCCTGGAACTGCTGGATTCGCCGGACGGCGGGGCGCACTTTCTGATTGCGCTACCCCTCCACTCGTCGGAGGAGTAATTCAGCGTACAGGGTACGCTGTACGTAGTACGCCGCACATCGCACGTCGCACGTTTCGCACGTCTCACATTTTCTGGAGGTAATGCGTGAAAGGTAAAATCCTGGTTGTAGATGACGAACCCACCGCCCGCCGTTCCTGGCGCGATATTCTGCGTCTGGAAGGGTATCAGGTAGAGACGGCTGCGGACGGCAAGGCAGCCCTGGAGGCGATGAAGAAGACCGAATTCGATGTCGTCCTCCTGGATTTGAAGATGCCGGGCATGGGCGGGCTGGAGGTGCTGCGTACCGCCTCGAAACTGCATCCCGATACCCAAATCATCGTTTTGACGGCGCACGGCTCGCTGGATTCGGCCATCGAAGCCTTGCGGCAGGGAGCGCACGATTACCTTCTCAAACCGGCCTCCCCGGAGGACGTCCTGGACAGCGTCGCCGGGGCGTTGGCTATCCGTGCTGAAACGCAACACAAGCGTTTGCTGCTGGGGCAACTCGAATCTTCCCTCCAGCAACTCAAGGATGCCGAAGGCTTGGAGGGGCAGCCCAGAGTCAATGTGCAGGTGGTCACGTTGGGCAACGGCATCATGATGGACATGGCGCGCCGTGAAATCTGGCGCGGCTCGGACAAGGTGACGCTGACCACCACGGAAGGCAAATTGATGCAGGTCTTGTGGGCGAACCGCGGACGGGTAATGACCCACCGGGAACTGGTGCTGCTCGTGCAGGGGTATGAAACTTCCGACTGGGAGGCCCCCGAAGTGCTGCGTCCCCTGGTCAGCCGCCTGCGCCGCAAACTGGCCGTCTTCCCCGGCGGGCGCGAGTGGATAGTCAACGTGCGCGGCACCGGTTACGTCTTCGAAGGCGTAGAGGAAAGATGAACCCGCAAGATACGGGATACAGGAAGAAAACGATGACACGCACCCTGGACGAACTAACCCCCTTGCTGCAAGCCTTCCCCGAGGAGGAACGCCGCCTGATTTTGGAGCAGGCGGCGCGTTACGACCGCCTTCTGGCGCGACTCCCTATGGCTGGCGCGGGAGAACGGCGCGAAAAACCCCTCGCGGGCATCCTGGCGCTCAACGGAGCATCGGGCGCGGGGCAGAGTTATGTGATGAAGCGGGTTGCCCGCCTGCTGGAAGCGCGTTCCATCACCCTGCCTCGCATCTATCTCCTGGCGACGCGCAAGCCGCGTCCCGACGAGGGGTACAAGAACCCTTACATCTTCGTCGAGGCTGTCGAGGGCGGCTGGAGGGATATCTACCATCCCGAGACGGTTTATCGCCAGGAGGACATCTACTACCGCTATCAATCCCGCCCCGGTGCGGAGAACGCCATCCTGCTCTCGGATGCGCGCCTGGCGCGGGAGCGCATCATGTACTTGGAAACCGTCATCCCCACCCTGCTGCACATTCGCGAACACACCATCAGGGGGATTCCCGCCTGGAAAGACAACCTGCGGATTGTGTACCTGGCCGCTCCGGATGGGTACGAGTGGGTTTACCGTCTGCTCAACCGCGAAGCGGGGAAACTCGTCGAGGAAGGCTACCGGCGCACGCTTCTGGGCCGGTTGGCCTCCTCGCTGGATGACATGGAACTGGCGGCAGAACACCGCATTCCTTGCGTGCTGAACCATTACGGCAAAGCCGAGCAGGCCGCCGAAGAAATCCTGAGCGTTTGGGGGTTGGGGGTCACCGCGGCTGCCAGGGAAAATCCGGGGGAAGCGAAGGGGGGCTAATCCAGCGCAACCAGCCGTGCGGCGTAGGGCGCGGCGGGTTGCGGTCTATGCTCGCCAGGAGGATGTTTACCATCAGGAGGATAGCCCCCGTCCATTGCAAAACGGTCAGGCGCTCGTGCAGAAGGAGGTGCGCTCCCAGCACGGTCACCAGCAATTCCCCCAGCCCAATCAGGGCGGTTTGCATTCCTCCCAAGTGTTTGACCCCCAGGAAGAGTGTCAGACGAGACACAAACGTCACCAGCGTCAAACCCAGAACGGCGCCCCAGGCTTGGGGCTGAGGCTCCGGAATGACTTTCCCGAAACTGGTGAACAGGTAGGCCGAAAGCACCACCATGCTCATCGAGAGCAGAGTGTAGAGCGTCACGGTTGGGGCGGGCATGTCGTAGAGGACACGCTGGTTGATGGGGAGATGCAGGGCGTAGAGCGCCGAGGCTCCCAACATCAGGAAGATGCCAACCCAGTCCACCTGCCCCGAGGCGGTCTGTAAGAGCAGATAAACGGCGGGGATAGCCAGCATCAGGCGGGCGATGGTGATACGGTTCGGGGGTTGACCGTCCAGCCACAACCATCCGGCCACAAAAAGGGGGTAAATGGAATACAGCAGTTGCCCTAAACTGGCATCGATGCGCCCCAATGCACTGTAAAAGAGCAGAGAACCCAGCCCGTTGACTCCCCCGGCCAGGGCGCAGCCCAACAGCCCGGCGGGATAAATGTACAGATAACTGCGTTTGAAGAGCAGTAAACTGAGCGCAAGCAGCAGCGCAGCCAGGATGGTACGCAACGCCACAACCGTCAGCGGATGCATCCCAAAGACGATGGCTTGTTTCCCGAAGACAGGAGTCATCCCCATGAAAAGCGCCGATGCAAGGGCCGCTCCCAGCCCTTGCATCCGTTTTTTTTCTTGGTGGCGGTCGTGTCCCTGGGCGGTCTTACTCATCATGGACGCCGGACGCGTGGTATCGTCGTGGGGATGTCATCTGGAGGTGCATACATCTATTCATCTACCAGCGAGCGGATTTCATCGGCTAAATCATCGCTCATGAACTCCCCTTTCTGCATCAGGGAGTGCACTTGTCCTTTCAGGCGGCGTTTCTCCGCCGGCGTGAGCGTCTTGGCCGTTACCACGATGACGGGGATTTCGGCGGTCTCTTCGTTTTCCTTGAGGGCGTCCAGCACGCCAAAGCCGTCCACTTCGGGCATCATCAAATCGAGAATCATCAAGTCCGGCTTCTCCCTGCGCGCCAGTTCGATGGCCTGGCGTCCATTCTCGGCCTCGAAGATGGTGAAGTCTCCCTGGGCTTGCAGGATGCGCCGAATCAGGCGGCGGGCGTCGGCAGTGTCGTCCACGATAGCGACCCGCGGGTAGCGGTCAGCGGTGAGACGATGGAGGGCGGAGAGCAGCCCCTCTTCGGGGCCGGGTTCCCGAACCGCGGCGGCCTGCCGCGAAACAACCAGGTTGCGCGCCCATCCCTCTCCGAGAACGGTGCGCTCGATGGGAATGGTGTGCCCCGTGCAATTGACGACCACAACCTCGTCCGGGCGAATCTCGCCGTTGCGCACCATGTTGAACAAACCGGCAAAGGCTACTGCGGTAGCGGGTTCCACCGAAAGCCCTTCCATCTTGGCGAGGATGTGCATGGCCCGGAAGGCTTCCTCGTCGCTCACGCTGGCGAAGGTTCCTCCATACGTTTTGGCGTGCTGGTAAAGCAGGTTGTAGGTTCGTCCCGGCGCGCCGGTCGCCAGGGTAGCGATGTGGGTGCGCGGTGAGGGGATAGGGGTGGCCTCCGGCTGGTCGGCCTCCCAGGCCCGCGCCATAGGGGCGCATCCGGCGGTCTGGATGTTAGCCAGGGCGGGGATTTTGTTCACCAAACCCATGGCATACAGTTCGCGGAAGCCTTTGGCGACCCCTTGCGGCCCCAATCCGCCGCTGACGGACTGGACGTACCAGTCCGGGGCGCGCCACGGGGCGGAGCCGTCTTCCGGGGGCCCCAGCCTTTGGGTCAGTTGTTCGGATATTTCCAGCGCCAGGGTTTTCATGCCCTCCACGGAGGGGATGGATTTGGAGCCGCGAGAGTAGTAAAGACCGCGCTGGCGGGCAAACTCGGCGGCCATTTTCTTGGCCTGGTCGTAAGTGGCCGTCACTTTGACCACTTGTGTCCCGTACAAGGCCACCTCGCGCATCTTTTCCGGCGGCACCAGGCTGGTCAGGAAAGCCCACAACTTGATGCCGGCGCGGGCGGCGTAAGCGGAGAAGGAAATGGCGACGTTTCCCGTGGAGGCCAATACCGCCTCTGTAATGCCCGCTTCCTTGAGCGCCGAGATTTCCAGGGCGGCCTGGCGGTCTTTGAAGGAATTTGTCGGTCCCTGACGCTCATCCTTGATGTAGATGTTTTCGTTGCCCAGCATCATTCCCAGGTTGACCGCCCGTACCAGGGGAGTACCGCCTTCTCCCAGGGTCAGGTCTTCGTTGACGTTTCGGATGGGGAGCACTTCCCGATAGCGCCACAAGTTAAAAGGACGTTTTTCCAGGCGCTCAATGAATCCCTCCCGGATGCTTTGGAGGTCGTAATGGGCCTCAAGCCAGATGCTTCCGCATTTGGGGCAGGCATATTGCATGGGGTGATAGGTGCTGCGGTGTCCGCAGTCCATGCATTGGGCGGTAAAGTGGGACATGCTGGCTTCCTTATGTTTGGTTATGGTGAAGTTCAGGAAGATACTGCGTTGTCAGGGGGGTAAGCAATCGCCGCTGTGGCATTGCGAGGGATTGCCAGGCCGCCTTCGGCAACAATTGCATTTGGGTCAGGATGTGGAACTATCTCTTTCTGCGTTGCCCAGATTGGCAAGCAGTTCTTCAAGATGGTTCAAGAAGTCTTCTTCGTGAAGTTCGGATTTGTGGATAAAGGCCTGACTCTTCTCCTTGAGGTAGGCGCGCTGCTCGTCGGTCAGGTCGCCGCCGGTCAGAATGAGAACTGGCAGGTTGTGCAAGCGCGGGTCGCTGCGGATAGTCTCCAGCAGGGTGAAGCCGTCCAGGTCGTGCATATACAGGTCCAGGATGACGGCATCTGGGGTGCTGCTTTGCAGGACGCTTAGAGCGGCTTGTCCTCCGGGAGCGAGCATAGGCTCGTAGGCGGTGTGCTCCTCGATGATGCGCTCCACCAGGCGCAAATCGTCGTCGGAGTCATCCACTACCAAGACGCGGTGGATGTCGCCGTTTCTATCCAGCCGTTGCAAAGCGCGTACCAGGTCCTCCTCCAGAATAGGTTTGACCAGGTAATCGGTGGCACCCAGGCTGAAGCCCTTTTCTTCTTCCCGCACGATACTGCATACGAGTACGGGGATGTCCCGGGTTTCGGGGGTGCTCTTCAAGGCTTCCAATACGGCCCAGCCATCTATGTTGGGCATCATGATGTCCAGTGTGATGGCGTAGGGATGCAGTTCCCTGGCACGTTCTACGGCCTCAGCCGGGTTGGTGAGGGCTACTACCTGGTATCCGTGGTTGCTCAGGTAGCGCTCATACAAGTTGATAACCTGAGTGTTGTCGTCTATAGCGAGAACTACTTTGGGGGCGGGAGATTCTGCTTCCTCGGGGGCGGCTTGGGGAGCCTCCTCGTCTGGGGGCGCATCCTCTGGTGGAGACGGCGAATCTTCCGGAGAGGTAATGGGCAACGTGAACCAGAAGGTGCTGCCTTTCCCTACTTCGCTTTCCACGCCAATTTGACCGCCGTGCATTTCGATGAAACGCTTGGAAATGGAGAGGCCCAGGCCGGTGCCGCCCGTCTTGCGGGTAGGCGACCCGTCCACCTGGGAGAAGGGCTTGAAGAGTTTGCTCTGGTCTTCGGGAGCGATTCCGGGGCCGGTGTCCTCGACGGCGATGTACACTTCCTGCCCGCCCTTTTGGGAGGGGCGCACTTTGGCAATTACCTTGATATGCCCTTCTTCGACAAACTTGGAGGCGTTGGATATCAGGTTCAGCAACACTTGCCGGACGCGGGTATTGTCGCCAACCACAACGGGCAGGTTGTCATCGACTTCTCGCAGCAATTGGATGGGCTTGTCCTTGGTCAAGCCAACCGCGGTGGACATGACGCTCTTCACCATCATGTTGAGGTCAATCTCTTCTTGGGCAATTTCCATCTTGCCCGCCTCAATCTTGGAGAGGTCGAGGATGTCATTGATAAGCGAGAGCAGGTGCTGTCCGGAATTGTAGATAGCACTCAGGTCTTGTTCTTGCAGTTCGTTGATGGGACCGTCAATGCCCTTCAGGATGACGCGCGAAAAACCGATGATGGAGTTGAGCGGCGTGCGCAACTCGTGTGACATATTCGCCAGGAACTGAGTCTTGAGGGTGTCCACCTCTTTCAAGCGTTCCGCGGTTTCGCGCTGTTCCTGATAGAGACGGGCGTTCTCCAGCGATACCGCTGCCGAAGATGCTACTGCCATGGCCAGGTCTAACTGACTTTCGGAGAAATGCCGCTTTTCATCGGGAACTTCCACTTCAACAACGCCCAGGGCTTCACCTTTGGCGGCCAGCGGGACGATGAGCAGCGTTTGCAGCCCGTGTTCTCGCATGTAGCGGCGTTCTTCAGGGTGCAGGTCGGTATCCGATGTGAGCGTGACTGGCTCGAGGGTTTGCAGCACCTCGTCAAGTAATTTGGCCCTCCACAGGTGAGATATTTCTCCTATCTCATGGAGGGGGGCAGGGGCATCTTTGCGCCTGTGGATACCAACGATGCGCATCGTCGGACGGTAAACCTCGTTGAATTCGTCATATTCGTTTAGGATGACCGACAGAGTACAGGAGGGGGCATCCAACAAGCGGGAAAACTGTTCTGTGATGATGCGAGCCAGCCCTTCGATTTCCAGGGGCGCACTGGAGAGGGTACGGCTGATTTCGAACAGCAGGCTCATTTCCTGGGCTCGCTGGTTCGCCAGTTCGTAAGAGCGGGCGTTATCTACGGCGATAGCCAACTGGTCGGAAAGGATTTGCAGAGCGGGCAGGTCTTCTTGGGTGAAGGCCTGGGGCCGGGTGCTGTGCAAATCTACCACCCCAATGATGCGGTTGCCGACTTGCAGCGGCAGACAAAGTTCTGAGCGGGATTTTGGCAGGTCCTCAGGTACCGAGAAACGCTCGTCGGTTTGTAAATCATCTACGTTGAGTGTTTGCCCTGTGGAGGTCACCTGCCCAATGACCGTGGAGGCCCCAACGACGTGCTGCGTGGCTTTCCTCAGGAGGGCTTCTGCCCCGGCCCCGGCGGCAGAACGGATGACCACGTTTAGCCGAGATTCATCCATCAGGTAGATGGCGCCGTGATAGAGGTTGAAACGTTCCCGAATCAGCGTAATGGCGCGGTCCAGCAGTTCTCCCAGGGAGAGAGTGCCGGTGGTCTCGCGGGCAATTTGTGAGGCGGTCTGCAATTGGAGGGCGCGGCGCTCGCTCTCCTGACGGGCCTCACGTTGAGCCAGGTATGCCCGGCGGCGGGCGACTACTTCAGCGAGAGGCCGCAGCAAGTTGCGAAGCAGGAAATCTTCTTCTTCGGTGAAACTGTGCGGCTGGCGCCAATTGAGGATGGCAAGCCCCTGGAGCCTCCCGCCGCTCTGCAGGGCGAGCATAGCCATGCCGCGCATGCCGGCTTGCTTGGCTATCTGGCGGGCGGCGGAGGGAGCCTGGGGGTTCTCCAAAACGTCTTCGAAAAAGATGGGCGCGTCCAGGCGGATGCTATTCTGGAAGGCCTGCATTTCTTTCGTGAGCAAGTTCACCCGGTAAGGGTTTTCATCGTGAAGCACCTGCCCGTCCAGCCAGTGGGCGACTGAATCGGAATAGAGCAACTTCCCCTGCTCGTCGGAGTAAATGTAACGCAAGGTAATCAGGTCGGGGCGGCGTTTCTCATCAGCCGCGACCAGGCTCAGGGCAGCCACGATTTCATCTTCGTTGTTGGCTTGCGAGAGCGCGGTTTGCACTTGCGCCAGGTGCTCCAACTGGGCGGCGCGTTGTTGGGCCGCCTCCGTATTGCGCAGGTTCTGCATGACCGCCGCGGCCTGGACCGCCAGAGTTTGCAGACGACGGAGTTCGTCCTCGGGGAAGCGGGTTGGCTTGGTGTAAACCGCGTTGATGTAGCCAATCCACTGCCCGGCTGTCAGCAGGGGGACAAAAATGACACTGGTTCCGCCGAGTTCCTGCGTGTAGAGCGCACGGGTATTCTCGTCCAGCCGGGGGTCGGTGCGCGCATCCTCAATGATGGTAGGCTGGTTAGAGCGCAAGATATGCCGCGCCGCGGGGAATTCGGACAGGCGGTAACGGACAGGTAAGCCCATTGCTCCTTGGGGACGCCAGAAAGTGTGAGCAATGCTCCATTCGGGCATCTCGTCTATCCAGGGGCGGTTGAAAAGGTTGATGGAAACCAGGTTGTCAACCTGGCTGAGGATGGTGCGCTCTCGCAAGGCTTCCAGTACGTCCTCGTAAGACTGGGAGGCGTTGAGGGCCGCGCTGGCCTCGTAAAGGGATTCCGTCTCGCGGAGGCTGGTTTGGGCCTGGTCGAACAAGCGGGCGTTCTGGATGGCGATGGCAACCTGGTCGGCCATGGTTTGCAGGACGGCGATGTCTTCCTGCGAAAAGGCGTTGGTGAATTCGCTCTGGATGGTCATCGCCCCGATGACCTCGCCGCGGGCAATCAGGGGCAAGGCCAATTCGGAGCGGGTATCGGGCAGGAGGGGGTTCTGGAAGCGCCCCGTCTCTTGCAAAACGTCCAGCGAAACGCGGGCCTGGCCGTGGGCCACGCACTGTCCAATCATGGAAGTTCCGCCGATTTCCAATTTATGCCCGCGTGCCTTCATCTGCAAGCCGGCGACGCCGGTTCCAGCACGTAATACTGCCCAGCGACCGGGTTCCTGGGTCCACTCTCCCTCTTTGTCCACCAGGAACAGACCGGCGTAGTAGAGGTCAAAACGTTCCTGCACCAGGTTGACGATTTCTTGAATCAGTTCGTTGACATCCAGGATGCTGCTGGCGGCACGGGACACTTCGGCAGCCGTCTGGAGTTGGCGGGCACGGCGCTGCGTTTCCTGGAGCAGGTTGTAGTTATCCAGCGCGATGCTGGCCTGCACGACGATAGATTCGTAGAACAGGATTTCTCGCTCGGTGAAGGAGTGCGGCTGCTGGTAGGCGACAAGCAGTTGCCCGGGAATGCCGTCTCTGGTGCGCAGAGGCACGGCGTTCATAGCCGCCACGGAGAATTCAAGCAGCAGAGAGCGCTCTTCGGGAGTGAATTGCGGGTCGTTGGCGACATCGTCGCTGGTGACGCGCTTCCCTGCCTGTAATTGCCGGGTGTAGGGGTACAGGTCTGTAGGGAATAAAGTGCCGTCCTCAGGCGCCGAGACATTCGGCTGGGTGCGGTGATAAGCCTGTTCCAGAAACGATTCAGCACCCATGTGTTTGAAGCGCTGGATAGCGGCCACGTCGGGGGCGTTGAATTCCTGGCAGGTTTCCAGCGCGGCTTCGAAGATACTCTGTTCGCTTTGGGCCTGTACCAGGCTTTGGGTAGCCCGGAAGAGAAGAGTAGCGTCCTGTGCTTGTTGGCGGGTGGTTTCCAGGTTGCGCAAGTTTTGGATGGCAATAGCGGCCTGGCTGGCTAATGCCATCAGGCGGCGCTGCTCTTTTTCCGGATAAACTCTCCGCTCTCTGGAAATAGAAGTTGCCATCCCTATCCAGCGCCCTGCTACCACGAGAGGGACGAACATGCCGCTCTTGGCTTTGTAGACCTCCGTGTACAGGTGGCGTAAATTCTCGTCTACATCCGGATGGGTACTGAAATCCTCTATGACGGTGGGGCTGTCCGGATGCAGGAGCTGTTTTGCTGAAGCGAAAGCGCTCAGAGAGTAGCGTTCCTGAAGGAATCCGGCGGGTACGGACGCGTCTGTGATTTCTCGACCCAGAACTATCCACCACTGGGCGGGATTATCCGGCTCCCAGGGGCGGTCGAAAATGCCGATGTTGGCGTTGGCATCTCCCGCGCCCAGGATGGTGTGGCGGTACAGCACATCCAGAATGTCGGCGTATGTCTGGGCTGTGTTGAGTTCCGCGCTGGCAGTGTAGAGCGACTCCGTCTCTTTCAAACTCTCCTGGATTTGCTGGAAGAGACGGGCGTTCTGAATGGCGGTGCTGGCTTGGGCGAGAATGCTTTGAACGGGGCGGATTTCATCCGAGCGCAAGGGGCGTTTGGCGGAATGTATCAGAACGTCAACTATCCCGATAACCTCATCGCCCAGCAGGATGGGGAAGAACGCGATGGATACGACGCCGGCTTGTTTGAGACGTTCGTGAAGCGGCGCGGTATGGGGGTTGTGCTGGGCATCGGGAACTTCCAGTATCTTTTTGGTTGCCAGAACTTCTTGAATAGCGGGAAAGCGGTGAATTTCCATGCCCGCCTCGACGGGGCGTA
Organism: Chloroflexota bacterium; assembly: GCA_011051635.1. Classification (GTDB taxonomy): domain Bacteria; phylum Chloroflexota; class Anaerolineae; order Anaerolineales; family DRKV01; genus DRKV01. The sequence goes on from DRKV01000086.1 coordinate 26,048, forward strand.
CCCCTTTCTCGGTGTGTACGCTGTGGACGACGACGCCGTCTCTTTCCTCGTTGACAAGGCCGATGCCTATATCCATCTTCAGGTATTCATGCAGAGCAGATGCGATGGTGTGGAGAGTCTCGTCCAGGTCCAGGGAGGAGGCCAACCGACTTACCAGGCGGTTGATAAAGGCCAATTCATCGGTGCGGCGGGTACTTTCCTGGAAGAGACGGGCGTTCTCCAGAGCGTTGGCAATCTGGTCGGCCATTGTTTGCAGGACGGCGATGTCATCCGGACTGAAGTCGCCCGGACGCTCGCTCTGGAAAGTCATCGCCCCGATGACCTCGCCGCGGGAAATCAGGGGCAGCGCCATTTCAGAGCGCGTCTTGGGCAGCAAGGGGTTGACGTAACGTCCAACGTCTCCGCTTTCGTCGCCGCGCCAGATTTGTGCCTGCTTGTTGAGGATGCAACGCCCAATCATGGACTTGGCGTCCAGGGCCAGTTTGTGTTGACGGCTGAGCATTTTCTGTCCCGCTTCGCCCGTACCGGCGCGCAGCACAGCCCAGCGATTGGCTTCTCCTGTCCATTCTCCCGTGCGGTCTACGAGGAAAAGACCGACGTAGTACAGATTGAAGCGCGAGCGAATCAGGGCGGCGGTGCCGTGAGCCAGTTCATCAGGTTCCAGGATACTGCTGGCGGTGCGGGAGACCTGAGCGGCGGTTTGGAGTTGCAGACTGCGGCGCTCGATAGCCCGGCGGATGGCTTGTTCGCTCAAATAGGCGCGACGGGTGGCTATCAGCGCCGCGAGCGGTTCAATCAACTCGTTGAGATAAAAGGCCTCGTCCGGCGTGAGTTCGTTTTCTCCGGGCCAGGTGATGAGCAGCAATCCGTGCCACGCGCCCGTGCTGTAGAGGGGGAGAATGGCGGCACTCTGTCCTAAAGGAACTTGCAAAAGACGCTGACACAACCCGGTTAAAGGGTCGTCCGCCTTCAAGGCGGAGGCCATATACAACTTGTCGCGTCCCTCTGTCCACAACGGGAGGGTTTGGAAGGCGGCCAATTCCACCGGTTGCGCGTCCTCTGTGGGGACGATAAGACCGTCCATCCATTGGGCTTGCATGGTGGCCGCCACGGGGGTGCCGCGGTCGTTGTTATCCAGGTAAAAGAGGGCAATGTGCTCCGGCGGGGTGGAAATATCCAGCGCCATGCTAAAAGCAGAGATGATGTCGCCTTCCGACTGGGCCAGCGAGAGGCTGTCCTTGATGAGAGAGAGCCACTCCAGTTGGCGGGTGCGTTCCTGGGCCTGTTCGAAGAGCAACCGGCTGTTGAGAGCAGTGGCGGCCTGGGCGGCGACTGCCGCATAGCGTTCCTTGTCCTGTTGGGTGAAAAATGTGGTTTTGGGCCA
>DRKV01000087.1 GCA_011051635.1 Chloroflexota bacterium
AGCGGGCCGAGAACGCCGCCCAATACCGCGCCTCCCCCTCCACCCCCGAGATACCGCCGGAAGTCCTGGCCTTTCTCGTCGGGTGGGGGAGCGGGAAAGTGTGAAAGTATGCAAGGGTGAAAGTTTGCAAGTATGCAAGTGTGAAAGTACAGCGTACCACCCCAGCACTCCATCACCCCCTCTCATCATCCCATCACCCCATCCCCTCCCCCCTCACCCAGTCATCCCATCATCTCATCATCTCATCACCCCATCACCTCCCCAGTCACCCCGTCACCCATTCACCCACTCCCCCATGAACGCCATCCTCATCAAACACGGAACCATCGTCACCGCCTCGGAGACCTTCCAGGGCGACCTGCTCATCGAGGGAGAGCGCATCACCCTCGTCGGACAGAACCTTTCGCACCCCAACGCCGAGGTGATAGACGCCCGCGGCAAGTTGCTCATGCCGGGCGGGATTGACCCCCACACCCATTTCGACCTGGAGATGTTCGACACCGTCTCCTCGGACGACCACTACACCGGCCACAAGGCGGCGGCCTTTGGCGGCACCACCACGGTGATGGATTTCGTCGTTCAGGAGCCCCCCTCGCCCACAGGGAGCGGGGCCGGGGGTGGGGGGAGTTTCGCTCACTCGGTTGAAATCTGGCGGCGCAAGGCGGAGAAGGCCGCGATTGACTACTCCTTCCACATGAACCTGACCCGCTTCGACGAGCAGGTCGCCGCCGACATCCCCTCCCTGGTGGAAATGGGCATCACCACCCTCAAGGTCTTCACCGCCTACAACGGGCGTCTGCGCCTGGACGATGCCTCCATTTTCCGCGCCCTGCGCATCGCCAAAGAACACGGGATGCTCGTCATGCTCCACGCCGAGAACGGGGATGTCATCGAAGTCCTGGTGGAAGAAGCCCTGGCCGCCGGGCACACCGAACCCATTTGGCACGCCCTGACCCGGCCTCCCCAGGGGGCGGCGGAGGCCATCCTGCGGGTGGCGGGCATGGCGGCGGTCGCCGAAGCGCCCCTCTACGTCGTCCACATGAACACCGCCGGGGGCGTGGACATGCTCCAATACGCCCGGCAGCACGGCTACCCCGTCATGGGCGAGACCTGCCCCCAGTACCTGTTCTTCACCCTGGAGCATCTGCGCCGTCCCGACGGGGCCAAGTGGATTTGCTCGCCGCCCATGCGCACCGCGGCGGACAACGCCCGCCTGTGGGAGGCCCTGGAGCAGAACATCATCCAGACCGTGGGCACCGACCATTGTCCCTTCTTCTACGACGGGACGACGCCCATTCTCTACGAAGGCCAGCCAGTCGCCATCCCCGGCAAGGAACTGGGAGCGCACGACTTCACCAAAATCCCCAACGGCCTGCCGGGCGTGCAAGACCGGATGCCCGTCCTGTGGACGGAGGGCGTCGTCAAGGGGCGCATCACCCCCAACCAGTTTGTGGCTTACACATCCACCAACGCGGCCAAAATCTTCGGGCTGTATCCCCGCAAGGGCGCTCTGCTCCCCGGTTCCGATGCCGACATCGTGATTTGGGACCCCGGCAAGCAGGTGGAGTACGGCGTGAAGCACTCCCACCAGCGCACCGACTACAACCTCTACGAAGGCTGGCAACTGACCGGCTACCCGGAGAAAGTCTTCCTGCGAGGGCATCTGATTGTGGACGGTGAGCGCTGGCTGGGGCATCGCGGCATGGGGCAGTTCATCAAGCGCCACCGCGGAGAAATTTTGGGTAGTGGCAGATTTTGACTGATGGCAAACGGGGACTCCGCTCTTCCCCCCTTCCCGGCCTTCCCCCAAAGGGGGCAGGGGCGATTCTCCCCCCAATGGGGGGAGATGTCCACAGGACAGAGGAGGAACGCGTCAGTCAATTTTAGCCATTACCCTCCGCTGTACGGTGCAAGTATGGCACATGCTCACACAGAGACACAGAGAGCACAGCGTTTTATCAAAAAAATACCCTGTGTTCCCCGTGCCCCCGTGTGAGAAAAACATGGCGGCGCGTTTTGTCAGTCCATCAGGCCCCCCACTTTGGCGGGCGGCAAGCCGTCGCCGCTTTCTCTTCTCCCCATGATTTCCTTCCGGCGTTCCCCCTGGATGCTCTTCGTCCTCCTTGCAGCGGCGCTCCACGTCGCGGTGCTCGTCGCCGGTTTCGTGCAGCCGCGCCCCACCGTGAGCATTCCCTGGTGGCCGCAGGGCAGCCTCTCGCTGGGCGTGGAATCCGTCTCCTGGCCCTTTGCCCTCAGCCTGACGGCCCTCGCTCTGGCCGTCCTCTTGACCGCCCCGGCGCGGGGAGTACACCAACCACTGGCCTGGGGGAGCAGCCTCCTCATCCTCGTCGCGGGGATGCCGGCCCTCTTCTCCGGCAACTTTCTGACCCTCGCCCTGGCCTGGGCCTTGCTGGACGCGGGCGAACTGAGCGTGCTGCTCTCGCAGGCCTCCACCAACACGGAACGCGGGAGGGTGGTAGCAATCTTTGCCGCCCGCTTCGGGGGGATGCTCCTGGCGGTGTGGCTGGCCGCCGTCCAGGGTGCAGAGGGCATCACGGCCAGCCTCCCCGTGCCTTTCGAGGCAATCCTGCTCTTGGCGGTCGCCATGCGCCTGGGGGTCTTTCCGCCGCACGTCTCCTCCGTGCGCCAATCCGGGCCGCTGCGCCGCGGGCTGGGGACTACCCTGCGCCTGGCCTCGCCCGCGGCCAGTCTGTGGCTCCTGGCGGGCATCGCCCGCGACGCGCCCGCCTCCCGCTGGATGCCGTGGCTGACGGGGGCAGCGCTGGTGGCCGGACTGACCGGGGCGCTCGGCTGGCTGGCAGCCTCCGATGCTCTGGACGGACGCCCCTTCTGGGTGCTGGGGATGGCCTCCCTGGCGGTCGGCGCAGCCCTGAACGGACATCCCTCCGCCGCCCTCGCCTGGGGGATTGTGATGATTGTCTGCGGCGGGACGCTTTTTCTGGCCTCCCTGCGGGAAACCGCCCTGGCCTGGATACCCATCCTGGCGACGGCCCTCCTCGTCGGGCTGCCGTACACGCCGGGGTGGTACGCCGCACAGGGCTACCTCCCGCTTGCAGGCGGCGCTGCCTGGGTGTGGATGGCGATTCATTTCCTGATGACCGCCGGTTATGTGCGCTTCGTGTGGCCGGGGAGCGCGCCTTCTCTCCTGACCCGCGGGGAGCGCGCCGCTTACGCCCTGGGGATGGCGCTCCTTTTGGGGAACGGGATTTTTTTGGGGGTGCGGCAATCTCTCCAGACGGGGCGCGGGAGTTGGGAGCATCTGACCGGGTTGACGGGAGGTGCGCTGCTCCTGTGGGGAGTGCAG
>DRKV01000088.1 GCA_011051635.1 Chloroflexota bacterium
AACGGGGTGAATGGGTAAAGGGGTGATTGGGTGATTAGGTGAATGGGTGAGTGGGGATTTGGGATTTGGGACTGGGGATTTGGGGTTGGGGACTGGTGACTGGGGACTAGGGACTAGGTGACTGGGCGACTCGGGGCCAGGAATCAGGACATTCTCTGTTTCCCAATCTCTGCTCCCTAATCCCTGCTCCCCAATCCCTAATCCCTGCCCTCCAAAAACTCCCGCACCTGCCGGAAGACTTCTTCCGGGGTGAGGGCGTCGGTCTGAATGTAGAGGTCGGCATGTCGACGCGCGTGGGCGAGGCGGCGCTGCTGCTCCTCGTAGTCCGCCTGCCGCCAGCGGGAATCGGGCCTCCGCGCCGCGCTGACCGGATAGGAGACATCCAGGAAGATGAGAATGTCCGGGGCGGTGCTGAGGCGCTGCCACATGCTGGGCGAGAAGGAATGCTCCTGGGCGATGTGCCGCGCCCGGTATCCGGCCTCCCGCAATTGCCTGACCAGCGTGGACTTCCCGGCTGCGCAAGGGCCTACCACGCCGATGCTCTTTTCGCTCATGCTCAAATCGGCAGGCGCACGCTCATGCGCCGCACCAAATCAGGGGCCGCGGGCTGGCGCACCCGCAGCACCACCACGCTGATGTCGTCCGCCGGGCGGCCCTCATCCAGGCGCATGGCGTGTTCCAGCAAACTGTCCGCTATCCACTGCGGGGAGGGGTCTTCCTCCTGGGCGAGTTCGCCGAGCACCTGCGGAACGTCCATCGCCTGCCCGCGGCGCTTGCCGGCGTGTACCAGCCCGTCGGTGTACATCACCACCGTCAGGTTGGGGGTCAGGGCTTGCTCGACGATGGCCGGGCGGGTGTGGGCGTATATCCCCACCGGTTTGGTCTCGGCCTTGAGAGAACCGACCCTGCCCTCCTGTACCACCAGGACGGGGGCGGGGTTGTTGCGGGTGATGACCAGCGTGCGGGTGCGTAAATCCACCGAAAGGATGTTGAGGGTGGCGGAAACCCGCCCTCCCCGCTCGGTAAAGAGCGAGTCGGAGGCGGCCCGGGCCGCGGCTCCGTCCCGCACCCCCTCCGCCAGGAGAGCGATGACCTTGCGGGCGACCAGGTTGGAGACCCGCTTGGCCCCCCGCCCGGAACTCTGCCCGTCCACCAGCACCACGGAGACGCCGCCCCCGGGGCGCTCCACCACTTCCACCGTGTCGCCGCTTTCCGAGACGGCGTACTTGTGTATCTTGGCGACTGCAATTTGTACTTCCATGCCCGAAATTGTACATCACTTCTCGCGGGGCGGGTAGGGGGGCAGGGATTTGGGATTGGGGATTTGGGACTTGGGACTTGGGATTAGGATGTTGCATCCTGCCCCCTGCTCCCCAATCCCTGTTCCCTACTCCCTTCTCCCCAATCCCTGCCCTCACCCAAATCGGCGCGCAAGCGGGGCAGGGCGGCGCGGGCGGCCTCTACGCCGCGACGGTAGAGGGCTTCTGCCTGGGAGAAGCGCAGGTAGGTCGTTCCGCTCAGGTCGGGGCGGATGATGCAGTCGGCCTGCCGCACTCCCAGCCCGGCGTTTTGCACCATGCGCTCGATAACGCTGAACAGGTAGCCCCACGCGCCCCAGGCGCGGCGCAGGGCGGGGACGAAGATGTCTACCCCGATGACGTACTCCGCCCCCAAATCCCGCGCCACGGAGACGGGGACCGTATCCACGAAGGAGCCGTCCACCAGTTGCCGCCCCTCCCAGTCCAGGGGTTCGACGAAGCCCGCCACCGAACAACTGGCGCGCACCGCCGGGATGACTCGCCCCTCGCGGAAGACGACCCGCTCCCCGCTCTCGATGTCCATTGCCACAGTTGCAAAGGGGCGGGGCAAATCGGAGAAGTGCGGGTCGCCGATGACCTTCTCCAGCCAGGATTCCATCTTGCGGAAGGAAACCAGCCCGCGGCGCGGCCAGACGGGGGAAGCCCAGTCCCGCCAGCGCAGACGGCGGGAGAGACGCAGCCCCTCCTCCACGGAGACCCCCCGCAAGTAGAGCGCCCCGATGATGGAACCCGCGCTGGTGCCGGCGATGACGTCAATCGGGATGCCTGCATCCAACAGGACGCTCAGGACGCCCAGGTGGGCGACGCCCCGCGCCACCCCGCCCCCCAAAGCCAGACCTACTACCGGGCGCGCTCCCATCTCAAAAATCCACCGGGCAGCCTTCGAAGGCGCAGCGGTAGAGGGATTCCAGTTCCCCGCGGTCGGGGATGCGCCGCGAGGTCGCCAGGGAGGGGTCCATCTCGGCGCGGTCGCACAGCCCATCCAGGCGGGCCTCCAGCGTCTCGGGGCTGACCCCGGCCTCCCGCAGGGTGAGCGGCTGACCGAGTTCTTGCAGCAATTTGCGGATGGCCTCTGCCAGGGAGAGACCGGCGCTCTTCCCGTCCTCGTGCGGCAGTCCCAGGACGCGCGCCAGCCCTTCGTAGCGTCCCTGCCCGCCGCGGGCGGTGAACTCGACGGTGTAGGGCAGCAGCAAGCCGGTGACGCGCCCGTGGGGGATGCCGAAGAGCGCCCCGGCGCTGTGTCCCAGGGCGTGCGCCAGGGCGATGTGACTGTTGTTGATAGCCAGCCCGCCCAGCGTGGCCGCGTTCGCCATGTGGATGCGGGCTTCCGCGTCCTCCGCCCCGTATTTGTAGGCCCGCGGCAGGTAGGTGAAGAACTGTCGGGCGGCTTGCCGCGCCAGCCC
>DRKV01000089.1 GCA_011051635.1 Chloroflexota bacterium
CATCATTGGACGGCAATTAACCATCGCCCATGTAGGCGATAGCCGCGCCTACCTCATCACCACCGAACATGGTATGGAGTTGATTACCCGCGACCATTCCATGGTCAACAAATTGGTAGAGATGGGACAATTGACTGCGGCAGAAGCATCGGAACATCCGCAGCGCAATGTGCTGTACCGCGCTCTGGGACAGGGGGAACCGCTGGAGGCAGAAGTCGCCACCTACACCCTTCCCAAGAGCGGCTATCTTATGCTGTGTTCCGATGGATTGTGGGGCGTCGTACAAGCCGATGAGATTCAGCGCATCATCAGCGCCGGCCCTACCCCAGCAGAAATCTGTCAAAACCTGGTAGCCGCTGCTAACCAGGCCGGCGGGCCGGACAACATTTCTGTCATCCTGGTACAACTCCCCACTTAACCCACCACGTCTTTATGACCCCACAGGACTACTACCAAACACTGGGACTACCCAGGGACGCGACCGCCGATGAAATCCGCACGGCCTACCGGGAGGCGGCCCGCCGCTTACACCCGGACTTGAATCCGGGAGACAAGGAGGCAGCGGAGCAATTTCTGCTGGTGCAACGGGCTTACGAGATTCTCTCGGATGCCGCGGCGCGCGCCAAATACGATGCGACACTTCCTTCCGAAATCGAAAATGTGGATTTCGAGGTCGTTTACAGTCGTCCTGTGTTACCAGCCATCTCCGAAGCCCAACTGGTATACGCCCTGCTGACTTTCACAGCCCCGCCGGCAGCCCGAAATTTACCCCCTCCCCCCTTGAATTTGTGCCTGGTGATTGACCGTTCCACTTCGATGGGGGGTCGCCGCATGGATGTGGTCAAAAGCACCACCATCGAACTGCTGCGCCAACTCAAACCGGAAGACCGTCTCTCCATTGTCACCTTCAGCGACCGGGCCGAGGTCATCCTTTCCGGAGCACAGGCGGGACACTTTCAACAAATTGCATCCGATATCCACATGATGCGCGCCGGCGGCGGCACTGAGATTTATCGCGGCCTGGAGGCCGGCTACAAAGAAGTGCTCCGCTACGCTACGCCCAAGCACATCAATCACATTATCCTGATTACCGACGGACGCACGTATGGCGACGAAGAACGCAGCATTTTGCTGGCCCACCAAGCCCGACAGCACAATATCGGCATCAGCGGGCTGGGCATCGGCGATGAGTGGAATGACGTTTTTCTGGACAAACTAGCCACGACAACCGGCGGCTCTACCATGTTCGTGGAGCATTCCGAGCGCATCAAATCATTTTTGGATGAGAAATTCAGTGCGCTTTCGCAGGCTTACGCTCATCAAGTCAAATACCAGTACAGTGGCGGGCATGGCGCCCAATTGCAATACGCCTTTCGTCTCCGGCCTGACGTAATGCCCATCGAGCAAGAAGGGAACACGCTCCTGCTCGGTCAAATACCGGTAGACGGCTCTTTGCAGGTTCTGATGGAGTTTTTGGTCCATCCCACCGCCCAGGGACAACAGCGCGTCTATCTGGCGCAAGGGCAGGTCAGCATGGAAATACCGCTTCGTCCTGACCCCCAGGTGGTCGCGCCCCTACGTTTAAGTCGTAAAATAGGGGAGAGCGGTCCCATTACAGACCCGCCTAAAAATATCGTTCAGGCTCTCTCGCAAATCACCCTGTATCGTCTGCAACATCGAGTCCAGGAAGATATCGCCTCCGGCAATATCGAAGATGCCACCCGCCGTCTCCAAAACCTGGCCACTCACTTGCTGGCTCAGGGACAAAGCCAGTTGGCACGCACCGTACTCAAAGAAGCCAACCAGTTGCAACACACCCAGGCTTTATCGGCCAAAGGGCAGAAGCACATCAAATACGGAACCAGAAGTCTGCTTTTGCCCGCCAGAATTGAGGACAGCACCCCATGATTACTTGCCCCCAATGCAAACACCAGGAACCAGAAGGCGCTTTCTTCTGTAGTGAATGCGGTGCCCGTCTCATCCGGCTGAATGGGCTGCAAACCCATAGCATTCAGCACCCGGAGAAACCGCAAACCGCAGAATGGGAAGTAGAAAGGCGACCTGCAACGGGAACCGACCCCCTAAAAGCCGCTTCCGTGGTCCCGGAAAAAATACCGGAAGATGCCACTATCTATCTGCGCGTTTTGCCTTCCGGTGAATTCATCCCCCTGCAAGGACAAACCGAATTCACCATAGGGCGCACATCCAAGGGACAATCCATCCTTCCCGACGTAGACCTCAGCCCCTTTGATGCCTACGCCAAGGGGGTATCCCGCTTGCATGCCGCTTTACGGCTGGAAAACGGTGAGTTGTCTTTGATGGACCTTGGTTCGGTCAACGGCACCTACATCAACAAGACCAAGATTCCTCCCAATATGTATCGCCGTGTGCAACCCGGAGACATCATCTCGCTAGGCAAATTGAGCATTCAGATTACATTGGAATAAACCGGGCTGCCCCTGAGCCCCCTTCCCTATTGGAGAATTCGCGTTATGCCTATCACCGTCATTGTGCATATTGCCAACGAGTCGCCTATCGTCGGCGAATTGGATGAACTCCCCAACCCCACAGACCAAATTATTGTCCTCAAAAACCCGCGTCAGCGAGACGGCAAAGATGTCACTTATCTGCAGGACGGAGTAACCACAGTTATTTGGAGTCTCTCTCGCATCAGTTTTATCGAAGTGATGCCTGTTGAGGGCGAAGAAGAAATCATCGGCTTTGTGCGAGAGTAAGATGCCTCAAAACGAATTCGCCAACCGTCTCATCCTCGTCGTGGACGACGAGGAGCGCATGGTGCGCTTCATCCGCCTCAACCTGGAGCATGATGGCTTCCGCGTCATAGAAGCCTACCGCGGGGAGCCGGTGCTCGAACTGGTGCGCACCCAGTTGCCCGACCTCGTCTTGCTGGATGTCATGCTTCCCGACCTGGATGGGTTTGAGGTGCTCCGGATGTTGCGAGAGGTCAGCAACGTCCCCGTCATTATGCTCACCGCCAAAGGGGAGGAGGCCGACCGCGTCCGCGGGCTGGAACTGGGGGCCGACGACTACGTCACCAAGCCATTCAGCCCGCGCGAACTGGTCAGCCGGGTACGCGCCGTTTTGCGCCGCGTGGACATGGTCATGGGCACCCCGGAGGACATCGTTGAGGTGGACGACCGCCTCAAAATTGATTTCAACCGGCGGGAAGTATGGGTGGACGGAAAACTCGTCAGCCTGCGTCCCACTGAATACCGCCTGCTTTACCATCTGGTCAAAAATGCGGGGTGGGTGCTTACCCACGAACAGATTCTCACTCGCGTCTGGGGGTACGAATATCGCGATGAGCCGCATTACGTGCGCCTGTACATCAATTATCTGCGCAAGAAACTGGAAGAAGACCCCCAGAACCCCAAATACATCCTCACAGAACGCGGCGTCGGATACCGTTTTGTAGATTTCCGCAAGAACAAGCCCATCAAGTGAAGCCTCCTTCTAACCCCCAACTCCCCAATCCCTATGAACAAACAACGCATCTTACTTGTAGATGACCACGAGGTAGTCCGTCTGGGACTGCGCGCCCTCCTGGAACGTCACCCCGACTTTGAAGTAGTGGCTGAGGCCGGAACCGCCCATGAAGCCATAGAACGCGTCCAGGATTATTCTCCCGACGTGGTTGTGATGGACATCCGCCTGCCGGGCGGCTCCGGCATTGATGCCTGCCAGGAAATCACCCAGAAATACCCCGACACCAAAGTCATCATGCTGACATCCTACGCCGAGGACGAAATGCTCTTCTCGGCCATTCGCGCCGGGGCTGCGGGGTACGTTCTCAAGCAAATCGGCGGCGAAGACCTGGTGCGCGCCATCGAAGCCGTGGGACGCGGCGAAGCCCTTCTCGACCCCGCCGTGACCCAGCGCATCTTCCAGGAGGTGCGCAAGGCCGCCAAGGACGTGGAGGCTTCGGCCTTTTCGCCCCTCACCCAGCAAGAGAAACACGTCTTGCTGCTGGTCTCCGAAGGGAAAACCAACCGCGAGATTGCCAAAGAACTCTTCCTGGGCGAAGGCACCGTGCGGAACTACGTCAGCAGCATTCTCTCCAAACTCAACGTCAGCAACCGGGCGGAGGCGGCGGCCTACGCCGTGCAGCACAACCTCCGAGACCATCTGTAGCAATTGCCCCCTGCCACGCGAAAGAGCGGCGGCTATCGCAGCCCGCCGCTCTTTTCTTTGTCGTACTCCCGCACGACCAGCACTTCTACTTCCAGGCTTCCGGCGTTGTCGCCCACATCCACGTCGTTGATGCCGAGGTAGAGCACCCCGCTCTCCCCCACCACGCGGCCAAAACTCCGCCCCACCAAAAACGGCGGATTTTCCCCAATCCGCCCGATGAGGGCCGCATGGGAGACGCCCCGCATCACGTTGCAGCCGCAATCCGGGTCTCCGCCCGCTCCCAGAGGCCCGTACAGCCCGCCGGGCCAGGGAGACCACTCCCCCGCCAGATAGTGGACGCTCAAAAAATCACCCGCCTCCAGGCGGATGCCGGTCTCCATCCACGAGGAGGAGGCCTCCACCGTTACGAAACCCCGCACATCCTGCCCTGCTCGCGCCGCGGAGAACAGATGCCATCCCGCCCACCCGCTCAACGTCAGGAGCACCCCCGCGCCCACTCCGGCCAGGAAAACCAGCCCCAGCGCGAGAAGATGTCTC
>DRKV01000090.1 GCA_011051635.1 Chloroflexota bacterium
CCCTCACGGTGCGCGCCCCCGCCGGCTGGACGGTCTCGGCGGAGACCTCCGGGCTGGTGACGGCGGTCTCCCCTGTCGGCGCAGCCCCCGGCGATTACACCGTGGTAGTCACGGCGCAGTCGGTCGCCTTCCCGCAACTGTTCGTCTCTGCGGAACACACCGTCACCCTCACCGCCGCGGCGGGCGCGGCGCTTTCCGTGCAGCCCGACCCGACCTTCACCGTCCCCTGGGGGCCGCAGTACCCCAGCCTCAACTTCTTCCCCCAGGTGGGCGCGCTCCAACTCCCGGATGCAGCCTTCAGCATCGTTCTGCAAAACACCTCCTCGCAGGCGCACACCTTCGACCTGACCCTCAGCGGCCTGCCCGCGGGGTGGAGCATACTCGGCGGACAGGAGGGCGCGGACAGCATGAGCATCCCGCTGGAGGCAGGGCAATCTGTGGAGGCCGGGCTGTACATCTCGCCCACCACCGCCCTGCCCGTCGCGGGGACGGTCTATCCCTTCAGCCTCACCGCCGCCGCCCAGGACGACCCCGGCATCACCGCCACCGCGGACGGCGCCTTCACCATGCCCGCCGTGGCGTATCCGGCGGTACTCTTCCCCGCGGGGGATGTGTACGCCGCCCCCAACAGCAGCGCGGCGCTCACCGCCACCCTGAAAAACATCGGCAACGCCGCGGGAACCTTCGTCCTCACCCCCACCCTGCCGGTGGAGGCCTGGAGTTTGAGCGGTCTGCCCGCTTCGCTGACCCTCGCCGCCGGTGCGGAAGCGGACATCCCCCTGAGTGTGAACGTCACCGACGGCGTGTGGGGCCGGGCGTACCCCGCAGGCTTCGCCGCCCAATCGCCCGACGTGCCCTACGCCCCGCTGGGAGCGGTCAACCTGTACCTGACCAGCGCCGCGACCCTGCCTCTCTACCGGGCCGCCCAGTGCCCCCTGGGGAGCGCATCGCTGGAAAGCGCCCTCTACGCCCTGGCAAACACCGCCGCCGCCCTGGAGCAATCCTGCCAGGAGGGGAACTGTGAGGCCGAAGCCCAAAGCGCTGCTGCCGCTTCGGGGCAGGTAGCCGCCGCCGAAGCGCGGACTGCCTCCCCGCTGGTGCGCGCCGAGGCCGACGCGCTGGAGGACGCCGCCAACGCCCTGGCCGCCGCTTCGGGCGATGCCGCCGTGGAATCCGCCCTCCAAACCCTGAGCGCGGCGGGCGGCGCGCTGGGCGACCAACTGTGCCGCGTCCAGACGCGCGGCTTCTCGCTGCGCTTCACCCCCTACGTGGACGCCGTCCTGACCGGCGGGACGAGCGGCATCGCCCTGGAACTCACCAATCAGGGAACGCTCACCACCACCTACGCCGTGACCGTCACCGGTCTGCCGGGCGGCGCGCAATCCTTTGCGCCTACCATCGCCCCCGGCTCAAGCCGCACCCTGGCGCTCAACGCCGCCTCCGGCATGCCGGGGAGTTACGACCTGCTGGGCGAGGCCGCCTGGGGCGCGCTCCGCGCCCAGGCGCAGGGACGCCTGAACGTGGTGGATTCCTTCGTGCAGGTACTCTCCCTGACCGCCGACCCCGGCTTCGTGGAGACCGGCGTGAGCAACACCGCCCTGCGCGCCGAAATCGCCAACCAGGCCGGCATCCCCCTGGAAAGCACCGCCCGCGTCGACATCCTCGCCCCCGGCGGCGGCAGCGCCTGGACGCAAGACCAGGCCCTCACCGTCCTGGCGGGCAACCCGCGCTCCTACGACCTGGGCACGGTGGACACCTCCGGCTGGGCAGCCGGCACCTACACCCTCACCCTGGCGCTCCTGGACGGGGACGGCTCCCTGCTCCCCGATGGCTCCGGCTGGGGCTACCTGAGCGTGGGGCAGGCGCTGGAAATCAGTCAGTCCGTCACCCCCCTGCTCGTCCCGCCGGGGAACGTGACCGTCACCACGGTGATAACCACTTCCATTACGCCCACCGCCGCCCTGGGGATGGAACCCCTCCGCCCGCACCCCGGCCCGAAAAGCGCCGCGCCCTCCCCCTGGCTGGAACCCTCCTTCCTGCAAACCGTGGAGGGGGAATCCACCCTGCTGGACGGCCCCGATTTGGGGGCGCTGTACGCGGCCTCCTTCGGGGGGGAGGAAACCTATCGGGAACCGGCAGCCCCCGAAAACGAGTCCCCCGCGCCCGAGGGGGCGGGCACGGACTCCCTTTCGGGCGAATCCGCTCCCCCCGGGGTGGATGCACCCCCGATATCCCCCTCAGTCCCCCTCTCCGTCACCATCGGCGGCGTCTTCACCCGCACGGAGAGCACCGACCCCGCGGTCGTCGTCACCGGCTCCTGGGGGACGTTCAGCAGCCAGTACACCAGCGGCGACTCCCTGAACAGCAAGACCGCCGGAGACGCCCTGGGATACACCTTTTCCGGGCGCTGGCTGAGCATCGGTTTCCTCTCCGACAGTTACGGCGGCATGGCCGAGATTTTCATAGACGGCCAGAGCCAGGGGACGGTTGACCTCTACCGCCGCTCCGCGGCTGCCGTGCAGGTCGTCTTCGACGCCCTGACGATGGGGACGCACACCGTGCGCGTGGAAGCGCTCGGCACGAGCAACCCCCTGGCCTCCGACACGCGGGTGCGGGTGGATTACTTCGACTTCTTCGGGGCGGGCACGCTGCCCCAGGGGAGCGTGGAGCACACCGACCCGCGGGTGCTGCTCAGTACCTACTGGGTGACGTCCACCGCTGCCGTCGCCAGCGGCGGCAGTTACGGGCGCGCCACGGTGGGGACAGCCTGGTTCCCCTTCGAGGGGGACAGTTTCACCTACCAGGCAGTGACCTATTCCTGGGCGGGCAAGGTGGTGCTCAACGTAGACGGGGCGTACCTGACCACGCTCGACCTGCACAGCAGCGCCACGATGACCCGCACCTACGCCTTCGAGGGGCTGGGAGCGGGGCCGCACGTGCTTCAGATATCCTCTTACCGGGGGACGGCCACGCTGGATACCCTCGGTACGCCCGGCAGCGCCCCCTTCTACACCCCGCCGGAGCAGTACGGGACCCTGCGTTACGAGGAAGACGACCCCGCCCTGCGCTACAACGGCCTGCCCTACACCGCTACCGCCACCACATGGGGCGAACCGTCCAGCAACATCAACTATGCCAGCGACGGACGCTACGCCTACTCCCGCACGGCGGGCGACTGGGTGGCGTTCACCTTCACCGGCGACTGGGTGGGGGTCGGCCTGGCAAGCACCGCCTCCGGCGGCCTGGCCGACATCTACCTGGACGGGACCCTGCTGCAAACGGTTGACCTGTACCGCCGCGAGGACGATACCCGTTCCGTGTACTTCGGCGGCCTGCTCAGCGCGACCCATACCATCAGCGTCAGTGTGCGCGGCGAGAGCCACCCCAACGCCGGGGATACCTACGTGTACGTGGACTACTTCGAGGTGAAGGGCGGTCTGCCGCTCGACGATGGGACTTTCGAGGCGGAGACCTCCTCGCGCCTGCGCCGCAGCCTCAACTGGTCAACTGTCAGCGAGGGCGGCGCTTCGGGCGGGGAATACCTGCGCTCCGACAACGGGACCTTGTGGTATCCCTTCGAGGGCGATACCTTTGGCATCGGGACATGGAAATACAGGTATGCCGAACAGATGGAACTGCGGGTGGACGGTCTCAGTTTGGGGCGCTTCGACCTGTTCGATGAAAACGGCGTCCGCCAGGCATTTTCTTTTGACGGCTTCGGTCCCGGCCTGCACATGCTGGAAGTCCGCACCTATCGCGGCTCTGCTACGCCGGACTCCTTCGCCACCCCCGGCGGCGCGCCCTTTTATACCCCGCCTCTCCTGCAAGGCGTCGTCCGCTACGAGGAAGACGACCCGGCCCTGGTTTACAACGGCTACCCCTACACCCAGACCACCCGATGCTGGCTGAATTGCTGGGATATGCGCTTCCAGGGAGCGGCCAGCGGTGGATACCTCGCCTACAGCAACCAGCCCGGCGAGTGGGTGGCGCTCACTTTCTACGGTTCCTGGGTCGGAGCGGGTTTCTATCCCGCCAACGGAGAAGCCGAAATCTTTCTGGACGGCATTTCGCAAGGAACCGTGATTTTCACCGACACGCAAGGAAGCGTCTACTTCGGAGGGCTGGTCACCGATACGCACACCATCTCTGTGTCGGTAGTCTCCGGCCCGATTAATTTCGACTTTTTCGATGTGTGGGACGGAACGTTGACCCCCGACGGGTGGTACGATGCCAACCTGGACGAGCACAACGGCCCCTACTACTTCAGCAATCTCTACTCATGGCGCACGGAGGTTCCGGGATACCTGTCCCCGCAAATAGCCTATGCCAGGGAGAAAGATGTCCTGAGGCGCTCGGCCATCAGTTACGACCCTCACCTGTGGTTCGGATTTACCGGTTCCGGGGTGCGTTTCCTGCCATTCCAACAAGCCGGCAGAGAAGTGGAAATCTACCTGGACGGGGTCTCGCAGGGCGTTTACGACCTCACCCCGCAGTACACGGAGCAGCCCGTCGCGATTGACTTCACCGGTCTGACGCCGGGCGCCCACGTCATCCATGTGGACAACGCCGACGGGGCCCGAATCGACGCCTTCCAGGTGAATCCGCCCGACACCCTGCCCTACACCCCCGTGGTGGAGTGGACGGACACCGCCCCGACGGACGTTTACACCGCCTCCTACTCCAACGGCGGCCTGCTCAGTTCTGCCGCCATCGGCGACCTGGAGGGGGACGGGGTGGTGGAAATCGTCGCCCCCTCCTCCAACGGGCAGGTGTACGTCTACCGCGGGGACGGGGCGGACGCCGGCGGCGGCTCGCCCCTCCTGTGGCAGTCCGACCTGCTCGGCCCGGCAGCCGAACCCTCCCTGGCCGACCTGGACGGGGACGGGGTGGCCGAAATCGTCCTGATGGGGATGAACGGGACGGCGGCCTTCCGCTCCGACGGCACGCTCTACTGGTTCACCGATACCATCAAATCCACCGTCGAGAACGCCGGATGGGGCGGGTCTTCCATCGCCAATCTGGATTTGGAACCCGGTCCCGAAATCGTCCTGGCCTCCCACAACGGGGCGCTCTATGTGCTGGATGCCGACGGCTCCCTGCTGTGGAGCACCCCCACCGGAAGCATGCCCGCTGTGCCGGTGCTGGCCGACATCAACGGCGACGGCATCTCCGACATCATCTTCGCCCAGGGCAAAACCATCACCGCCTACGACTTCTTCAACGGGCAAAACGTCATCTGGTCGTACACCCACACTTACCCCGGTTTCTTCGGGCAGGCCTTCGGCGCGCCCGCCGTGGCGGATGTGGACGGCAAACAGCCCGGCGGAGACGACGGGCCTGAGGTCATCATCAACTGGGGGCACTATGTGGACGTGCTGGACGCCGACGGGTCCCTCCTGTGGAGTTACTACCTGGGAGATGACTGGTACTTCCGTCCCAGTCCGGTCACGGTGGCCGACCTGGACGGCGACCGCGAAATCGAAATCCTGACTGCCTCGGCCTTCCGCTCCGGCCTTCTGGTGCCGTATCACACCCTCCTCGCCCTCAACGCCGACGGCTCCCTGCTGTGGAGCCAGGAGATGGGCGATACCACCGCCTCCGCCTCCGGCGTTTCCACCCAGGATTTGGACGGCGACGGGGTATGGGAAGTGCTGTGGAACGGCTACAACGAGGGCTTCGTCATCATGAGCGGGCCTACCGGCGAAAAAACTTTCAACGAAACCTTCTCCGAATCCGGCACCGTTGTGGACTACCCCGTGGCGGGCGACGTGGACGGCGACGGCTATGTGGAAATCGTCACCGGCGGGAGCAACGGCCTGTTCGTCTTCGGCCACGACGGACGCTGGAGCACCTCCCGCCCCATCTGGAACCAGCACAACTACCACATCACCAACATCAACGACGATTGGAGCGTGCCGCTCACGGAGCCGAACAGTTGGGCGTATCACAACACCTACCGCACCCAGACCCCCAGCGTGAACGCCGCCCCGACCTACGCCCTGGCCTTCACCCACACCGTCGGTCTGTCGGGAGTCTCGCTGCTCACCGACACGGCCTCCATCACCATGACCGCCGCACCGCCCACCTACACCTGGGGTTATCAACAGCCCTGGTACACCCCCGCGGTGAGCGTCACCTTCGATACCCTCCTCCAGGACATGCAGCCGGGCGAGACGCGTCAGGTCTCTCAGGGAACCCGCGTCACCTACCGCCTGCCCAGCGGGACGAACTGGCTGACCCTCCCGCCCGTTTACGTCAGCGCGCCGCACCTGCTGGAAGCCGCTCCGCAGGTGGTGACCGCAGCCCTGGGGACGACAGCCGCTTTCGAAGTGCGCCTGCTCAACCCCGATGCCGCCAGCGGGACGGTTTACACCCTTACGGTTTCCGGCCTGCCCGTTGAGATGACGCCGCCCCCGCAGGAAGTGGGACTGGCCGCGGGTGAGGCTGTTACCGTACCCCTGGGTATCGCCGTCCCCGCGGAGGCCGCGGCGCGGGATTACCCCTTCACGGTGAATCTCCGCACCCCCAACGGCGGGAGCGACTACGCCTTCGCCCAGGTGACCGTTGTCAGCGGGGCGGCCCTCGCCCTCTCCCCGGCGAAGCGCACCGCCCTGCCCGGAGAGACCGTCACCTACACCCTGCGCCTGACGAACACGGTCGGCGCGGTACACACCTATACCCTGAGCGCGGCGGGCGCGCCGCAGGTAAGTCTCCCCGCGCCTCTCGTCCTGGCGGGCGGAGAGAGCGCCGCAGCGGTCATCACCGCCAGCGCCCAGGTGCGCGGCTCCGCCCTGCCCTTCCGGGTGACGGCCACCGCCGAAGACGGAACGCAGGCCGCTGCCCAGGCCCTCCTGAGCATCCCCGCCGGGCCGCAGGTCTCCCTCGCCCTGACGCCCGACCCGCTCCCCGCGGGGCCGGGCAGCACCGCCGTCCTGACCGGCACGCTCACCAACCTGGGAAGCGCCGCGGAGACCTTCGACCTGACGGTAAACGCGCCCACCGGCTGGGCGGTCTCGCTGGAGGCCAACGGCGCTCCGCTGGACAATCTCACCCTGCCGCCGGCGGTCTTCGACAGCGCGGCCTTCTCCCTGCGGGTCACGCCGCCCGTCGACACGCCCGCCGGGGATTACCCCCTCAGCCTGCGCGCCGCACCCCGTTCGGAGCCGACCGCGGCGGTCACGAGTACGGTCACCGTGCAGGTGGGTGCGCTGGGCGTGCAGGTGCGCTTCACCGGCGGCCCAACCCTCCACGACCCGCGGCAGCCCGCCGTGTGGGAGGTGGAAGTCACCAACACGGGCGGTCAGGCCGCCACTTTCGACTTGCAGGCCGCCGGTGCGCTGGCGCTGGCCGGGCAACTCTCGCAAACCAGCGTCTCGCTGGAGGCAGGCGCTTCCCAAACGGTGCAGTTCTCTGCCGAGGGGATGGATTCCCTGCTCCCGACGACCTATCTGCTGGCGGTTTCCGCCGCGGCGCAAGGCAACCCCGCCATTCGGGGAGAGGATGCCCTGGCGGTGGAGATGATGCCTTACGAGGCCCTCGCCCTGCGCTGGAACCCCGTCTCCCGCACCGTGCCCGCTTCGCTGGAGACCGCCGCCTCGCTGATAATCACCAACACGGGCAACACCGCCGTGGATGCCTCCATCAGCATCATCAGCGCCGCCGGGGCGCAGGCCGTCACCGAGCTGGCGAAGGTGCGTATTCCGGCAGGGAGCGCCGTGGCCGTGCCGGTGAGCGTGCAGGCCGAGCGCAACGGGACGTACACCTTCCAGGCCGCGGTGAGCGGCTCCGAGGTTCTCGTCCAGGCCGGGGCCGAATACACCTTCGGCGAACCCAACCTCATCATCTACCTGCCGCTGGTCAGCAGGGATGTTTCGACGCCGTGAGCGTAACCGTTCAGCTGCAAAACCTGTAGGACAACTGCGAGCAGTTGTCCTACCGCAAATCTCGCCGTGACTTTCGCGCAGCATCCCCGCAAGGGGGTAGTCACCAAGCTGAACCATCCCAAAAGCGTTAACCCAAAAGCGCCTGGAGTTGCCTAACTCCAGGCGCTTGAGGCGGGCAGACGGGGGAAAATCAGGCCCGCCGCACCAGGATGGTCTCTTTGCTGCGCAGGCGGTAGGCGCCGCTCTGCGCCAGGACACGCTCCACGAAATGCTCCGGCACGTCCACGAGGGTGCTCTTCTCCTGAATGCGGATAGCCCCGATGGATTTGCCGGGAATGTCGGCGTGGTGCGCCAGCGTGCCGACTACGTCCGCCGGGCGCAGACCGTGGGAGCGGCCCTTGTCCAGTTTCAGGCGCACCATCCCCGCCTCGTGCGAGCGGGAGGAGTTCCAATTGGGGCGGGGGCGTTTCTCGAAGCGTTCCTGGCGGCGTTGGTAGCGGGTCGGGCGGGGCTTGCCGCGCCGCGCTTCGCGGGCGTTCCAGGCGCGCACCTCACTGATGTGCTCAATGGGGCGCTGCCGCTCGGCCTCGCGGGCCAGGCGCAGGGCCGCCGCGGCCACTTCCAGGGGGTCATGCCCCGCTTCGACCAGGGCGGCGACCATCTCCTGCTCGTTCTTGTAGCGGCCGCGCCGCAGCCAGACTTCCATGCGCTGGATGGTGTGCTGTTTGCGCTTCTCCAGGATGGCATCTTTGGTGGGGATGGGCAGCCGGGTTTGCGGCTGGCCGGTGTACTGCTCGATGCGGCGCAGGGTGCGCTGTTCGGGGGGCGTGACCAGGGTAATGGCAATCCCG
>DRKV01000091.1 GCA_011051635.1 Chloroflexota bacterium
AGCCTGATGCGGGTCATCAACGTCCCCCGCCGCGGCATCGGGGCCAAAACCGTCACCACCCTGCGAACCACGGCCCAGAAGGCCGGCCTTTCGATGGGCGCGCTCCTGCTGGAACTGGCGCAAAACCCCAAATCGCCCCACGCGGCGGCTTTCAAGGGACGCGCTCTGGGGTTGCTGCGCGCTTTCGGCGATGCGCTGGCCTCCTGGCGCGCCGCCGACCTGCCTCCCCGCGCTCTGCTCGACCGTATCCTGGACGATATTGACTACCGCCCCTACATTGACGACGGCAGCGATGAAGGCTACAGCAGATGGGAAAACGTGATGGAGTTGCGCCGCCTGGCTGCCGAGCAGGAAGAGAGCACCCTGGAGGCCTTCCTGGAGCAAATCGCCCTGGTCGCCGACCAGGATACCCTCGACGAGCAGGCCCGCGTCCCCACCCTGCTTACCCTCCACGCCGCCAAAGGGCTGGAGTTCCCCGTCGTCTTCCTGGTCGGACTCAACGACGGTATCCTGCCGCACCGCCGCTCCTTCGACGACCCCGAGGCCATGATGGAGGAGCGCCGCCTGTTCTACGTGGGCATCACCCGCGCCAAAGACCGCCTCTACCTGCTCTACTCGGACGAGCGTTACACCTACGGATACCCGGATTACGCCGAGCCGTCCCGCTTTTTGGAGGACATCCCCGAAGAGTTGCTCGCCAATGGGGAACGGGAAACACCCCGCGGCCCGCGGAGGGCGCGGCAGACCCGTTGGGAATCCTCCCCCAAAAAATCCCGCGTGCCCTCCAAACCCCGGTACGCCGCCGGTCAGCGGGTGCAGCACCCCAAATTCGGGGAGGGTCTCATCCTCAGCGCCCGTCTCGACGGCGAAGACGAAATCCTGGATGTCTTCTTCGAAGACGTCGGCATGAAGCGCATCATCGCCTCCCTCGCCCGCCTCAAAACCGTCTGAATTCACCATTCACCCTTCTGCATTCCGCATTCATCCTTCTACCTTCCCCCATGCCCCCCGTCCTGCCTCCCAATGCCCTGGAAGTCATCAGTCACAGCGCCGAACAAACCCGCCGCGTGGGCGTGCGCCTGGGAGCCTTGCTACACCCCGGCGACCTGGTTTGTCTGCACGGCGACCTGGGCACAGGCAAGACCACCTTCGTACAGGGTGTGGCCCGCGGCTGGGGCGCATACGACCAGGTGACCAGCCCGACCTTTGTGCTCATCAACGTCTACCGCCGCACCGACAACGGGCAGTTGTTCCACGTGGATGCCTACCGTCTCGGCGGCCCGCAGGAGGCCTGGGACCTTGACCTGGACGCCTATCTGGAGAGCGGCCCCTTGCTGATAGAGTGGGCGGAGCGGATTGACGAGGCTTTGCCAACCGAACGCCTGGATGTGACCTTCACCTGGCGGGACGATACCCAGCGCGACCTGCTCTTCACGGCCCGCGGGGCACACTACGAGGCCCTCCTGCACGAACTCCGCCGCCGCACGTTTGGAAGATGAAAGTGTGAAAGTTTGCAAGTGGCAAGCGGGCAAGTGGCAAGTTTGAAAGTATGCAAGTGAGCAAGTGTGCAAGTGGCAGGCGCGCAAACGAGCCGCAACCCGCAACTCCCCAACCTCGCAACTCCTAACCCCGCAACCCCTAACTCCGCACCCCCCTCATGCTCCTCGCCCTCGACACATCCACCCGCTATAGCGGCATCGCCCTGTACGCCGAGGGGCGTGTCCTGCTGGAAAACACCTGGCGGAGCGCCCACTACCACACCCGCCACCTGGCCCCGGCGGTGGAACAGGCTTTGGCGGTGGTGGATGCCCGTCCCGCCGACCTGAAAGCCCTGGCCGTGGCGCTCGGTCCCGGTTCCTTCACCGGTTTGCGCATCGGGCTGGCCTTTGGCAAGGGGCTGGCGCTGGCGCGGCACATTCCGATAGTCGGCATCCCCACCCTGGATTTCCTGGCCGCCGCACAGGCACCCTCCGAATTGCCTTTGCTGGCGGTTTTGCAGGCCGGCAGAGGACGCTACTCGGTGGGCGAATACCGCTGGGAAGGCGGCCACTGGCGTTCCGTCGGCGATTTGACCGTCCACACCCTGCCGGAACTGACCCTCCGCGCCCAATCCCCGTGCGTGATGTGCGGAGAACTCCCCCCCGAGGCGCGCCGGACGCTCAAGGAAGAAGCCCCGCAAGCGCAATTGACATCTCCGGCGGCCTCCCTGCGCCGCCCCGCCTGGCTGGCCGAATTGGGTTGGCAGCGTCTCCAGAACGGCGAGGGCGACGACCCTGTGACGCTCGCTCCCATTTACCTGCACTATGCCTGAGTGCGTAACGACCGCTTTCCGCGTCCGCGCCATGACCACCGAAGACATTCCGCAGGTGATGGCGATTGACGCCGCCTCCTTTGCCATGCCCTGGCCGGAGCACGCTTACCAATTCGAAGTGGAGCGAAACAAGGTTTCCTTTGCCTTCGTGGCCGAGGAACCGGAGAACGGGCGCATCGTCGGCATGGCCGTGGTCTGGCTGCTGCTGGACGAAGTGCATATCGCCACGATTGGCGTCCATCCCGCCTGGCGTCGCCGCGGCGTGGGGCGGCTGCTCCTGGCTTCCGCCCTCCTGAAAAGCCTCCGCTACGGGGCAGAGACGGCGACCCTGGAAGTCCGCGTCAGCAACGAGGCCGCCCAGGCGCTCTACCGTCAGTTCGGCTTCGAAATCGCGGGACGCCGCCCCCGTTACTACAACGACAACAACGAGGACGCCCTCCTGATGACCGCCTACTCGCTGGATGAGGCTTTTTTGCGCCGTCAGGTAGCCGGTTCACTGACCGAAACCATAGTGAACGCAGGTGACGCCGATGCACGCTGATTTGCGCTGAAAAATCGGTGGATTCTGCCTGAGGAGACCGTTCCATGACCCCTGAAGAAATTCTGCAACAAATCGCCCAAGAGGTAGCCGTTTGTACGCGCTGCCCCTTGCACCACTCCCGCAAGAACCCCGTTCCCGGCGAAGGGCCTGCCGATGCCGACATCATGCTGATTGGCGAAGGACCCGGTTTCCACGAGAACGAGCAGGGACGCCCCTTCGTGGGGGCCTCCGGCAAATTTCTGGAGCAACTGCTGGCCGGCATCGGTCTCAAGCGGGAGGATGTCTTCATCGCCAACGTGGTCAAATGCCGTCCACCGGGCAACCGCGACCCCCAGCCGGAAGAACTGGCCGCCTGCGCGCCCTATCTCGACCGCCAGATTGAAGCCATCAACCCCAAAGTGATTGTCACCCTGGGACGCTTCTCGATGGCGAAATTCATCCCCAACGCCCGCATCAGCCGCATCCACGGGCAGCCGCATCGCGTCAACGGACGCTTGATTGTGCCCATGTTCCATCCCGCCGCGGCCCTCCATCAACCCCGCTGGCGTCCCCTCATCGAGCAAGACTTCGCCCGCCTGCCGGAATTGATTGCTGCCGTAGAAAAGGAACGCCTGGCCGCCGAACCCCCGCCCGAACCCAGGCAATTGTCGCTGTTTTAGACGGTGGACGATGGACGATGGACGGTGGAGCGTGCGGAGTATTCCTTACGCTGTACCCTGTACCCCTCTCCCCACCTCATCACCTCATCATCCCATCATCCCCTCACCCAATCACCCATTCACCGTGAACCACACTTCCCTCCTCTCCAAAATCGAATCCAAAGACCTGCGCGTTGTCATCCTCGGTATGGGCTACGTCGGCCTGCCGCTGGCGATGGTCTTTGCCGAGGCCGGTTTCGATGTCACCGGCGTTGACCCCATCGAAGAAAAGGTCGCCATACTCAACCGCGGCGAGAGTTACGTCAAGGATGTCCCCTCGGAGCAGGTCGCCCGCTGGGTGCAGGCCGGCACTTTTCGGGCGACTGCCGATTTCTCCGTCATCCGGGATGCGGACGCGGTCAGCATTTGCGTCCCCACGCCGCTGCGGAAGACCGGCGACCCCGACCTGTCCTTCATCATCTCGGCGACGGACGAACTGGCGCGCTACGTCCACCCCGACATGGTGGTCGTCCTGGAATCCACCACCTACCCCGGCACTACCCGCGAGATTCTGCTCCCCAAACTGCGGGCGGCTGCCGACCTGAAGATAGGCGAAAACTTCTTCCTGGCCTTCTCCCCGGAGCGGGTTGACCCCGGCCGCGAGGACTGGACGACGGTCAACACCCCCAAAGTGATGGGCGGCATCACCCCCGCCTGCACCGAAGTGGCCTCCGCCTGGTACGCCCAGGCCATCCAGACCGTCGTTCCGGTGACTTCCGCCGAGGTGGCCGAGATGGCGAAACTCCTGGAAAACACCTTCCGCATGATAAACATCGGCCTGGTCAACGAACTGGCGCTGATGTGCGACCGCCTGGGCGTGGACGTGTGGGAAGTGATTGAGGCCGCCGCCACCAAGCCCTTCGGCTTCATGAAGTTCACCCCCGGCCCCGGTTTGGGCGGCCACTGCATCCCGATTGACCCCCTCTACCTTTCGTGGAAACTGCGCTCCCTCAACTACACCGCCAAATTCATCGAACTGGCCTCCGAAATCAACACCGGGATGCCGCGCTACGTGGTCGGCAAGGTGCAGGATGCCCTCAACGAACACCGCAAGCCGCTCAAAGGGAGCCGCGTCCTCGTCCTCGGGGCGGCCTACAAACCCGATATTGACGACCTGCGCGAGTCCCCCGCCCTGGACGTGATTGGCCTCCTGGCCCAGAAGGGCGCGGAGGTCTCCTATCACGACCCCTACATCCCGGAGTTCCGGCACGACGGCTTCGCCATGCGCTCGGTGGACGACCTGATGGGCGCGGTGCGCGCCGCCGATTGCGTCGTCATCGTCACCAACCACAGCGACTACGATTACCCCGCCATCCTGGAGGCCGCGACCCTCATCGTGGATACCCGCAACGCCCTCGGCCCCGCCGGGCGGGAGAACCCCAAAGTCGTGCGCCTCTAACCCCCTAACCCCTAACTCGCAACCCCCTAACTCCCCCATGTCCCACTACCTCCTCACCGGCGCCGCCGGATTCATCGCCGCTCGCACGGGCGAAATGCTGCTCGAAAACGGACACACCGTCTTCGGCGTGGACAACCTCAACGCCGCCTACGACGTGCGTATGAAGCAGCACCGTCTGGAAAAATTGCAAACCTACCCCGGTTTCACCTTCCGTCGGATGGACATCGCCGACAAGGAGGCCGTCCTCGCGCTGGCGGAGCAGGCCCCCTTCGACGCGGTCATCAACCTGGCGGCGCGGGCCGGGGTGCGCGCCAGCGTGGAAAATCCCTGGGTGTATGTGGACACCAACCTGACCGGCACCCTCAATCTGCTGGAACTCAGCCGGCGCACCGGCATTCCCAAATTCATCCTGGCCTCCACCTCCAGCATCTACGGACAAAACGCCCCCCTGCCCACCCCCGAAACCGCCGACAGCAGCCGCCCTCTCCAGCCCTACGCGGCCAGCAAGAAGGCCGCCGAGGCGATGGCGCACGCCTATCACTACCTGTACGGAACCGATGTCAGCGTGGTGCGCTTCTTCACCGTCTACGGCCCGGCGGGACGCCCCGATATGTCCGTCTTCCGCTTCATCCGCTGGATTAGCGAGGGCGAACCGCTGCACCTCAACGGCGATGGCAGCCAGTCCCGCGGCTTCACCTACGTGGATGACATCGCCCGCGGCGTGATTCTCGCCCTCCGGCCGGTGGGATACGAGATTTTCAACCTCGGCGGCCACGAGAACGTCACCATCAAGGGACTCATCGAGCGCATCGAGCGCATCGTGGGACGCACGGCGCGCATCGTGGAGCACCCCTTCCCCCAGGCGGACATGAAGGCCAATCTGGCGGACATCAGTAAAGCGGGGGAAACCCTGGGCTGGGAGCCAACCGTCAGCCTGGATGAGGGCCTGCGCCGCACGGTGGCCTGGTACAACGCCAACCGCGCCTGGGCAAAAGAACTCTCTCTCAACGTTTGACGTGTCAGGTATCACGTGTCAGGTATCACGTGTCACGTATCACGTGTGGCACTTGACACCTGGTACGTGGTACGTGGCACGTGGCACTTGGTACGTGAACACCCTCCTGCGCCGTATCCTCAAAAATTCCGGCTACCTGTTCAGCGCCACGGGGATTACCGCCGCTCTGGGCATGGTGCAGGGCATCCTGGCGGCGCGCCTGCTGGGTGTGACGCAATTCGGCCTGTTGGGGGTCATCACCATGTTCGCCACGGTGGTCAACAAACTGGCATCCTTCCGCATGAACGAACTGGTGGTCAAATACGTCGCCCAGCGCACGGCGGAGGACGACCCCCGCGGCGCGGCGGCGGTCTTCAAAGCCGCCCTGCTGGTGGAAGGCGGCACCTCCCTGGTAGCCTTCGCCGTCCTGATGGCGCTCGCCCCCCTGGGAGCGCGCTACTTCGCCCACGACCCGGCCACCGTCGGCTGGTTTCGGCTCTATGGCGGGGGCATCATCCTTGCCAACCTGGTTTTCGAGAGCGGCACCGGCCTGCTCCAGATTGCCAACCGCTTCCGGCGCATCGCCGTCATCCAGGTCGGGCAAAGCGTGCTGACCCTACTGCTGATTGGAGCGGCCTACTGGAGGGGAGCCGGTCTCTTCGCGGTGGTGCTGGCTTACATGACGGGGAAGGCGCTCGGCTCTTTGGGAGTGAGCGCGGCAGCCCTTTGGGAAGCGCGCACCCGCTGGGGGGGCGGCTGGTTCCGCCTCCCTTTGAGCGGCTTGCGCTCCCAATGGCGGGAACTGGCCCATTTCGCAGTCAGCACCAACCTGAGCGGCACGCTCAGTCTCATCAACAAAGACAGCGAACTCCTGTGGGTCTCGTGGCTGCGCTCGCCCACCGAAGCGGGGTACTATAAACTGGCGCTGGCGCTCGCCAATCTGGTGCAGATGCCGGTCAGCCCCCTGCCGCGGGCCACTTACCCCGAAC
>DRKV01000092.1 GCA_011051635.1 Chloroflexota bacterium
CGTCCCTGGAGGAGGCCGCCCGCCAACTGGAGCGCGCCCTGCCGGAGAGAGTGCGCGCCGCCATCACCTACAACAAGCCGCTCAGCCACCGCATCTTTGCCGGGGCCGACGCCCTCCTGATTCCCTCCCGCTATGAACCCTGCGGCCTGACCCAGATGATTGCCATGCGCTACGGCTGCGTCCCGATTGCCCGCGCCACGGGGGGGCTGCGCGACACCATCCGGGATTACTTGCAGCGCCCCGACAGCACCGGCTTCCTCTTCGACGCCGCCAGCCCGGTGGGGCTGGCCGGGGCAATCCGCCGGGCGCTGGCGGTTTACGGACAAACGCACAACTGGAAAGGGCTGCAACGCCGCGGAATGCGGGAGGATTTCTCCTGGGAACGCTCCGCCCGCCAGTACACCAAACTTTACTACCGCCTGAAGGCCGCGGCTGCCCAACGCTAAGGGGCTGCGCTTTCCTTTGGCGGTAGCCGCCCAAAGGGAGTCCGTTGCTCCTCCCTCCCCAAAGACCTGACGGGTCTTGGAGACCCGTCAGGTCTTGAAAGGCCTTGGAGACCCGTCAGGTCTGTCTCCACCACCTCATCCACGGAGGCATCCCATGAAAACCCGCGTCGTCATCCTGGCCGGCGGGGAAGGCTCCCGCCTGGGTATCCTGACCGCCAAGCGCACCAAACCGGCGGTTCCCTTTGGGGGCAAGTACCGCATCATTGATTTCGCCCTCTCCAACTGCATCAACTCGGAACTGGTGGACGTGATGATTCTGGCGCAGTACCGCCC
This sequence comes from Chloroflexota bacterium, assembly GCA_011051635.1. Taxonomy (GTDB): domain Bacteria; phylum Chloroflexota; class Anaerolineae; order Anaerolineales; family DRKV01; genus DRKV01. Next base: position 780 of record DRKV01000092.1, read on the forward strand.
GCATTCGCTCATCGAACACATCGGGGCGGGCGCGCCGTGGGACCTCAACCGCGATTTCACCGGCGGGGTACGCATCTACACCCCCTACAAGGCGCGGGGCGCTTCGGACTGGTACACCGGCACGGCGGACGCGGTGCAGCAGAATTTCACCTTCATCAAGAGTACCAAACCCGACCTGGTGCTGATTCTCTCCGGCGACCACATCTACAAAATGGATTACCGCCGCCTGATTGCCTACCACCTGGAACACGAGGCCGATTTGACGATGGGCACCATCCGCGTCCCTCTGGCGGAGGCCTCCCGATTCGGCATCGTAGGCGTGGATGAGAACTGCCGCGTGACCCACTTTGTGGAGAAGCCCGCCGAACCGCCCTCCGACCTGGCAAACATGGGCGTGTACCTCTTCAACCTGGAGATGCTGAGCCACGCCCTGTGGGAGGACCGCCACAATCCGGGGTCTTCCCACGATTTCGGGAAGGACATCCTGCCCCGCCTGATTGGGGAGGGAGGCCGCGTCTTTGCCTACCCTTACGAGGAGTACTGGATGGATGTGGGGACTATCGCCTCGTACTGGCAGGCGCACATGGATTTGCTGGAATACCCCCCGCGGTTGAACCTCAACGACCGGGGGTGGGTCATTCACACCCGTACAGAGGAACGCCCTCCCACCCGCCTGGCGGCGGGGGCGCTGGTGAGCGACAGTCTGGTGAGCGACGGCTGCATCATCCACAGCGAAGCCCTGGTGGAGCGCAGCATCCTCTCCCCCGGCGTGGTTGTGGAACCCGGCGCGGTGGTGCGCGAATCCATCCTGCTGACCGACGCGGTGGTGGAAAGCGGGGCGGTGGTGGAGCGCGCCGTCCTGGACAAGCGCGTCCGGGTGGGGAGCAACGCCCGCGTCGGCGATATGAGCGTCTCCCCCGCGGAACGGATGCCCATGGTCGGCAAGAACAGCATCATTCCGGCGGGCTGCACGGTGGAGCCGGGGGCGGTAATCGCCACCGACGTGCTCCCCGAAGATTATCCCGGCCCGCTGGTGAACAAAGACACTTATCTCGAAACCCGGAGGTTACCGCATGAACTTTGAACGCCGCGCGGGTATCCTGCTGCACCCGACCAGTCTGCCCGGCCCATACGGCATCGGCGACCTCGGTCCGGAGGCCTACCGCTGGGTGGATTTCCTGGCCGGGAGTCAGACCACCTTGTGGCAGGTGCTCCCCCTGGGGCCAACCGGCTACGGCGACTCGCCGTACCAGTGCTTCTCGGCTTTCGCGGGCAATCCCTACCTCGTCAGCCCGCAGCGCTTGCTGGAGGAAAACCTGCTCCACAGCGACGACCTGGTAAACCTGCCCCCCTTCCCCGCCGGTAAAGTGGACTACGGAATGGTCATTCCCTGGAAACTGGGTCTCCTGGACCGCGCCTGGCAGCGCTTCACCCGCCTGCCCGCCGGAGAAATCCACGCCGCCTTTGCCGCTTTTCGGGAGCAGCACGCCGCCTGGCTGGATGATTTTGCCCTCTTCATGGCGCTCAAGGAGGCCCACGGCGGCGCGCCCTGGCCGACGTGGGAGGCTCCCTTGCGCCGCCGGAAGCCGGAAGCCCTGGAGGCCGCCCGCGCCGACCTGGAGACGGCCATCGAGCGGCAGGCCTTCCGTCAGTTCCTTTTCTTCCGCCAGTGGGAGGCGCTGAAAGCCTACGCCAACGAACGCGGGGTACGCATCATCGGCGACATCCCCATCTTCGTGGCGCACGACAGCGCCGAGGTGTGGGCGCGCCCCGATTTGTTCCACCTGGACGAATACGGCAACCCCGCGGTGGTGGCCGGCGTTCCTCCCGATTATTTCTCGGAGACGGGGCAGTTGTGGGGCAATCCGCTCTACCGCTGGGAGGCGCATGCCGCGGAGAGGTACGCCTGGTGGCTGGCCCGCATCCGCACCGTCCTGCAACTGGTGGACATCATCCGCCTGGACCACTTCCGCGGTTTCGCCGGTTACTGGGAAATCCCCGCCGGGGAGGAAACCGCCGTCAACGGGCGCTGGGTTCCCGGCCCCGGGGCGGATTTCTTCGCCGCCGTGGAGCAGGCTCTCGGCTCCCTGCCGCTGATTGCGGAGGACCTGGGCGAAATCACCCCCGACGTAGTCGCCCTGCGGGAGCAGTTCGGCCTGCCGGGGATGAAGGTTCTGGTCTTCGCCTTCGGGGACGACGCCCGTAACCCCTTCCTGCCGCACAACTACACGCCCGATTGCGTGGTTTACACCGGCACGCACGATAACGACACCGCCGCGGGCTGGTATCAGCGCGCCCCGGAGAGGGAACGCGACTTCGCCCGCCGCTACCTGGCCCGCGACGGGAGCGACATCGCCTGGGATTTGATTCGGGCGGCCTGGAGTTCGGTGGCCGTTTTCAGCCTCGCCCCCATGCAGGATTTACTCTCCCTGGATAACCGCGCCCGGATGAACTACCCCAGCCGTCCGAGCGGCAACTGGCAGTGGCGCATGGCCGCCGACGCTCTCTCGGATGGTCTGCGCGCCCGCCTGCAAGAGCAAAACATCCTTTACGGGCGCACGCCCGCCACGGCGAGGGCGCGGATTGGGCATTTGGAATAACCGTTCAGAACGCGACACTCCCCCTTCACAGTGAAGGGGGAGTGTCGCGTTTTTACCAGCGGCCTCATTGCTCAAAGGCCTGTAAGTCGACCGTGTAAAAGTAAATCGTTCCGTCCGAGGCGCCAATCACCAGGCGGTTCCCGCCAGCCGAGAAAGCCAGTCCGCCTTCAAACGACTTGCCCAGGGAGGTCTGCTGGACCAACGCCCCGTCCGAGAGCCTCCATGCCAGTAGCGTCCCGTTCGCATCCACCGAGACCAGGCCCCCTCCTTGAGGGAAGAAGCGTACCCCCAAAACGGGGGCGTCGTGACCGTACAGGACGAACTTCTCCGCGCTCTCCTGCCAATCCCAAACCCGTACAGTACCGTCCCAAGAGGCAGAAGCCACCAGGGTATTATCGGGGGAGAAATCCACATCTGCAACGGCATCCAGGTGTCCACTCAAAATCTGTAAAGGGCTGCCATCCAGCGTGGACCACACTCGCACCGTGCGGTCTGCAGAACCTGTCACCAGATAAGCCCCGTCCTGAGCGTAACGCACCGCAAAGACGGGGGCTGTATGCCCCTGAAGGATGAAACGAGTCCCGGCATTGTTGCGCTGATTGACATGCACGAGGAAATCGTTGGACGCCGAGGCTATCAAATCGGCGTCAGGGTCATAGTCCACGGCCAGCATGTAGAAAGGCTCGTTCAACAGAATTTTCTGGAACGGCGCGCCGGTGCTCACCCGCCAAATGCGGGTAGAACTATCCACCGATGCAGAAGCCAGCCAGGAACCATCCGAGGAGAAGGCCACTCCCACCACTGCGCCGCTGTGTTTCTCAGAAGAGGTTCCGATGTAATCTACTTGTCGCGTATTCAGGTCATACACACCCAGGCCGCGCTCTCCGCCAACCGCCAGGCTGCTTCCCTGCGGAGAAAAAGCCAGGGCATATATCTTCCCTAAAGAGAGAGTGGTTTGTGTATCCGGAGAGAGAGGGACACGGGGTAATTCCGCTGCTGCATCTGGTTCCTGTCCATACGGCAGAACGGTGTTGCGCTGAATGGGGCGCAAGGCAGGATAGAGGCGTTTTCGGGTATCCGCTCCCTGAAAGAAACCCGGGGACAAAGGAAGAGAAGCCAGGGCGGTTTTATCGTCCAGGGACTCGAAGGGAACGTAGTACAGTTTGATGCCTTCCCCAGGGTCTTCGGTGGCAAACAAAAGGTAAGTACCGTCCGGGCTCCAACGCATCTCGCGGTAGCAGCACTCTTTCTGCAAGGGGTCAATGACTTTCGCCCGTCCGGTACTCATATCGTAGAGCACAAAATCGCCAAAGCCATCATGCACAGCGCCGTTGATAGCGAAGAGGTTCTCCCCGTTCCAAGCAAAATCGTAAAGCAGCGGTTTGCCGTCCTCTCCACTGTAACCGCGCACCTGAAAACGGTTAGCAGGGAAAGTGTCCACCAGGCGAGGCGCTTCGCCGCATGCCCGCAATTCGTAAACCAGCACCGCCTGCCATTTGCGCCCGGCTGCGGAGGTCTCCGCCAAAACGGCCAGGCGCTTTCCATCGGGAGACCAGCGGTAGGTATCGGCTACAACATCCATTTCGCAACTCCCTGCCAGCGGCAAGTCGGTGTAATTGGGCAACGACTTCAGCCGAAGCAGGTTGAAGGGTACGATGCTGGTTAACGGACGCTTCAGACCATCAGGGAAGAGCACCTCATCGGTCAGAATGATACTGTCTCCATCTCGCGTAATGCCGTAGGCCTGATAGCACCCTAAAGAGATGATATTTCCCGTCGCGATGTGAACGGCCTTCAGGCAGTCGGCTTCCTCGTAAAGAACGTACTGCCCGTCAGGAGACCACTGCAAGTAGGCCTTGTCGATGCCATTGTGGGTCAATTGCCGCGCTCCCTGTCCATTCAGGTTGACCACCCAAATGTCGCCCCGCACCACCAGCGCCAGTTTATCCGCCCCGCCAACTTCCGTCGGCCCCGTGGGGGTGGCACCGGCTTCGGGGGTAGGATTGGCCGAGACAGGAGGGCGATAGGCTCGCAAGGCAAGGGAGACCTCTCCCCCCAAGGTGTCGAAGAAATAGGAGGGGAACGGAAGCGGCTCAAAGCGGCCTCCCCCGCTCAAGGTTGCCAGAGGCACATAATAAATTTCTGCCGGTTTCGTATAGCGCGCATCCTGGAAAACAAAGGAAACATAGGAGCCATCCGCGCTGAAATGGATATCCCGATAACAACAGCGCCCCTCCACGGGATTCACGACTTCCGCCTTACGCGTTTGGAGGTTGTAGAGCACCATATCCCCCCCGTTGTGACGCACGTCCCCGTGAAGGATAAAGGTATCACGCCCATCCCAGGCATACTCGTCAATGCGCGGCAAGGCGCTGTTCTCGCTGTAACCGCGCAAGGTAAAGCGGTCGCCGGGGAAGGCATCTACCAAGTCGGGATTGCAGTTCTCATCGAAGGTATACACCTGAATGACGTCTTCCCTGCGGCCATGAGCGGAGACTTCCACAACGGTAACCGCCATACGTCCGTCATCCCTGTAGCGGGTCAAGCGCCCCACGTGCAGCGTGCAGCGCGAATTTTGCACAGGGGGTGAGGTAACCGCAGCGGTATGGGAGGCGATATCCAAACTGTAAACCGTGCCCTCACGGGTATACAGAAGATGCTTTCCATCAGCAGCCCACTGCAAATCCTGTTTAGGGGCTTCGTCGGTGGTCAGACGTTCCAGTTCCGAACCATCCGGATTCGCCATCCAGATGTCATTCTGGGCCACAAAGGCGATTTTGTCCACCCCACCGACCACCACAGGGGTGGGGGTAGCAGTGGGCGTAGCGGTCGGCTGTCCCGTCGGCGTCCCTGTCGGTGTCAGAGGCGGAGGGGGGGTAAACGTGGCAGCAGGAAGAACGGTGGGAGACGGTGAGAGAAGCGGAGCAGCGGTTCTCGTCGGGGCTTCTGCTACCACCGCAGAGGGGGAAGGAGCGCCCCCAAAAAGCGTCAAAGGGGAGATTCCGTTCTGGAGGAGAGCAAGCACACCACCCCCTGCAATCGCAAGAACCAGCAAGATGGCGACGAGCAAAGCGGTCAACCAGCCTCGACGGGGACGAGAGGTTTGAGCGGTATCCGCCTGAAGAGCGGCCAATTGCTCCGAGGGGAACCGCTCGCTTTCGGCGCGCGTGCGGATGACGCTTGCCCGCGTCTGAGGGAGCAGAGGTTCCGCTTGTTGAATCACAGCGTCCATAGAAGGCAGCCGCAAGGCGGGGTCGTTGGGCAGCATTTTGTCCAGCAAACGAGCAGCAGGCGCGGGGACGGCAGGCGCCGTCTTGCGAACAGGCACGACGCTCCCATGCACAACGGACAAAATGGCCTGTGCGCCCCGCAAATTGCCTGCGGGTGATTCCCCTGTCAGCATTGCGTAATACACCGCGCCCAGGGCGTACACATCGCTACGCCTGGTCACCCGGCGACGCCCCCACACCTGCTCAGGGCTGGCAAAGCGGGGGTCCACCAGGTCCAGAGAGAGGGAATCCTGAGGGGAGACGCGGGTGTAGCGGGTCAGGGAAATATCGGCCAGGCAAGGTTCCCCCTCTTCATCAAAGAGAATGTTCTCAGGGGTGATGTTTTCGTGTTGAAAGCCCAAAGCGTGCAATCCGCTCAATCCCAGGGCCAGGCGGTAGAGATATTGGGTGGCTTGCCCCACGGGCAAGCGTCCTTGCTGGCGCAAGACATCCCCCAGGGAGCCTCCCGGCATCCAGCGGGAGACGATGTAAAATTGCTGCTTCCAAAGCCCGACATCGTAGAGGGGCACAAAAACCGGAGAACCAAACAGGGCCAACATTTCGGCAATCCGTTCCACCCGCGGCACATCCACGCGCACGTAGGGAGGGTACAACTTCAATACCACCTCTTCCCCGCTGGGCTGCTGCGCCCGAAAAGGCCGGGCTGCTCCGGTGCGCGGCAGAGGAGCCAGGATTTCGTATTGCCCAATGCGTCCGTAATTCCACATGGTTACCGCCTCACTCCCCACAACGTGATGTCATCTCCA
>DRKV01000093.1 GCA_011051635.1 Chloroflexota bacterium
ATATCCCAATTGGGCAGCCAAATTCTTCGTGGATGCGCTCTTGTGGCTGGAAACGAGTCAGGGCAACGCCCCCGTTCCGGTTTACGCCGGATGAGAGGAGATGCCCGCTATCTTTCCTGAGACAGCCATGTTCTCCCTGCTCTCGTTTGTGGTTTTGTGCCTTGTGGGGCTGGCCGCCCTGTACTGGTACGCGCTTCCCCTGGCGGCCCTGAAACCCCTCGGGAATCTGCCCGAACCGGTCGAGCCGCCCGTCACCCGTTTCGCCATCCTGCTGCCCGCCCACGACGAGGCCGCGGTCATCGCGCAGACGGTAGAACGCCTGCGCGCCCTGCGCTACCCGGCAGACCTGTACCACATCCACATCGTGGCCGACCATTGCAGCGACGACACGGCTACCCTGGCACGGCAGGCCGGAGCCAGCGTGCATGAGCGCAATGAGGGGCCGCGAAGCGGTAAGGGGGCTGCTCTGTCCTGGCTTCTGGAGCGCGTCCTGCAAGACGAATCTATCCAGGCCGTGGCAGTTTTCGACGCCGACACCCGCGTGGATGCCGACTTTCTGCGCATCATGGACGCCCACATGCGGCGCGGCGTCCCCGTCGTGCAGGGAGAACACATCATCTGCAACCCTGGGGCTGGCTGGTTCCCCTCCCTGACCTGGGCCATGTTCCTGGTGGACAATCACTACCAGAACCGGGGGCGGGTCAATCTGGGGTTCTCGGCCAAACACATGGGGGATTCCATCTGTTTTCGGGCTGATATTTTGCGCTCTATGGGCTGGGGGGAGGGACTGACAGAAGATTACCAGTTGCGCCAACGTCTGCTTCTGCAGGGTATCCGCATCCTGTACGACCCCCGCGCCCGCGGCTACGGAGAAGCAGCCCCGACATGGACGGCAGCCCAAAAGCAGCGCCTCCGCTGGATAAGCGGGGCGCGTCGGGCCGGCAGGCAGTTCGCGCCCCAACTCATTCGAGAGGGGCTGCGCCGCAAAGACCGGGCCATGCTGGAAGGGGGGATGCAGGCTTATCTGCCTTCCTATTCCACGCTCGCCCTGGTGACCCTCGTTTTGCTGGGGGGACAACTCATCTCGTACCAACTGTGGGGCGTTCCGGCCCGCGGTCTGCTGTTTGCGTGGGCAGGATTGGGAACGCTCCTGTTCCTGTATCCTTTCTGGGGGCTGGCCGCCCGGCGCGCCCCGCTGCGGGCTTACCTGGTGATGTGCAGCGGGACGGTCTTCATCCTGTGGCGCACCTGGCTCGCTCTCCGCGTCCGCATCCAGCGCCGCGCCGTCTCGTGGGTACGCACCGCCCACGGAGACTCGTCCACGTAGAGGGAGCACTCAGGAAGTGTAGAAAAGTCGTTTGAAGAACGCAGATTACGCTGATGCCCGCTGATTCGCGCGAGCGAACGCCTTCAACATCTGCCGCCTTTGCCGCTCTTGCGGGGGACTTCCAGTCCCCCGCTGGCAGGCAGGAAGTCCGCTCTGCGGACTTGAGGGCATCAGGGCAGGGGTTCCAGCCCTGCCCTGCAAGGACGGCGCTCCCGCCGCCATTCTACAAAACATGAGTGCTCCCCACGTAGAGGTGGATTTTCCGCACAGGTGCAGGAGGGATATAATTTGCATCGTCTCGTCCCCCGCGCAATCTTGCCTTTTTGGGTCCGAAGGTTGCACATTTCTAAATTGTTCTGACAATCATCCGGCCACGCCTGCCCTCCCTGCATGTGGCGAAGGGAAGCACGAGCAGCCACCTTTGCCCAGGTTTTGGCGCGCCTTATTGTCAGATTCACTCGTGAAACTGCAAAACCTGTCCCATCCTGGTGTCTTCGTGTCTTTGTGGTCAAGAACGAGACAACCACCAAGGCACCAAGACACGAAGAAAAGCCTTACTATCGGATTTGTTTGGAAAACTGCAAGTTTCGGGGAGCCAGTGTTCCATTCACACCTGATGCCACCCGGAAAGAGGAGAGATTATGACCGCGCATCGCTTCCCCGCAGCACTGTTTTTGACCGGTCTTCTTCTGCTGACAAGCGCGTGCAGCCAGGCCCCCGCGGCGACGGCTCGGCCATCAGCCGCACCGCAAGAAAACGTCCCCCCCGCTACTGCAACACAAGCAAGGGAGATGCCATCGCCGACTGCGGAGGCAAGTCAATCTCCCCAGCCAACCGAGGGCGCTTCACCTGTCCCCCACGCGCGCACGTTGGTATCGGCCCGAAACGACTGGTTTGCCACGGCAGCCACCTGCAACGCCTGCCATCAGAACCTGAGAGACGACAACGGGAAAGACATCTCCCAGGCGGAAAACTGGCGCGCTACCATGATGTCCAATGCAGCGCGTGACCCCTACTATCTCGCCAGCGTCAGCATTGAGGTGGCTGTCTCCCCCGAATACTCCGACGCCATTCAGAAAAAGTGCGCCACCTGTCACATGCCGCTGGCATTCTTCAGCGACGAGCACACAGGCGCTCTTCCGGCCATCTTCGGCGACAACGGCTATCTTTCCCCCCAACACCCCCTGCACGATTTGGCCCGAGACGGGGTTTCCTGCACGGCCTGCCATCAGATTCCCCCCGAACAGGCAGGGACAGAGGTCAGGAAAAACGGCGACCTGAATATTGATTTCAGCACAACAAGCGGTGAGCGCACCTTATACGGCCCTTATCCGGTAGACGAGGTCAGCGTGATGATTATGCAAGGCGGCTCCGGTTTCATCCCCGCGGAAAGCAAGCACATCCGCTCATCCCAACTGTGCGCTACGTGCCACGAATTGTATATCAACTACATTGCCGAGGATGGAACAATCGGTGAAGGTCTGTTCCCGGAGCAAACCCCCTACGCGGAATGGCTGCACTCCGAATACGCCGAACAGGCATCCTGCCAGTCCTGCCACATGGACAGAGCGCAGGGCAAGGTGCCCATCTCCAACCTGACGGCGGACAAGAAACACCCTCATTTCGCAATTCACAATTTCCACGGCAGCAACATCTACATGCTTTCCATTTTGCAGGCCTTCGGCGATGAAATCGGCGTCCAGGCCACTGATGACAACTTCAGCGCCCTGATTGGCCGCACCACGGACACGCTGCAGCAAGACACAGCACAGTTGCACATCTCCCCGCCGACGGCAGAACAGGGCACTCTGACCTTCGATGTCACCGTCAAGGCCCTGACCGGTCACAAATTTCCCACCAGTTTCCCATCCCGGCGCGCCTGGCTGCACGTCACCGTCAAGGATGCCAACGGTACGCTCGTCTTCGAATCGGGGCAGGTATCCTCCGATGGGAAAATTGCGGGCAACGACAATGACGAATCCCCCGGCGCTTACGAGCCGCATTACGACCTGATAACCTCGCCCGACCAGGTACAAATTTATGAAGACATCATGCAAACGCCCTCCGGCAAAGTCACGACTTTGCAGATGAAGGCTTCCGGATACATCAAAGACAATCGCCTGCTCCCTGCCGGTTTCGACAAGGCCAGCGCCAACCCTTACATCGCCGTGCTTGGAAAAGCCGCCGAAGACGATGATTTCATCGGCGGGGAGGATACCGTCACCTATCAAATCGCCACCGGTTCGGCTCCAGGCCCGTTCACCATCGAAGTAGAACTTCTGTACCAATCAGTCAGTTACCGTTGGGCGCAAGACCTTTTGGCGCACGATACCCAACAGACGGAAGCCTTTTCCAGGTATTACGATGCCATCGAAAATACCCCTCTGGTCGTAGCGGCGCAGAGTACCCAG
>DRKV01000094.1 GCA_011051635.1 Chloroflexota bacterium
CGATGAGGCATTTGTCACCGTTCGCGGCTCTGCCATCGAGAACAACGTCCGGGACGGGGTGCGCAACCGGGGCAGCGCCGCCGTCATTCTCGGCGGCGACGAAGCCCTGGGCAACTCCATCCAGGGCAACCAGGGGTACGGCGTCAACCAGGAGGGCGCGGCCGGGCAGACGGTCGCCACCTACGACTGGTGGGGCGACGCCTCCGGCCCGACCCACAGCGGCAACCCCGGCGGCATGGGCGAGGAGGTCACCGACCGGGTGCTCTACGCCCCCTGGCTGCCCGAAGCCCCCGCCCCGCCCACGGCGACGCAGTACCTGGTGCAACTGGCTGCTCCCCAGCGGGTTGCCCCCGGCGATACGGTCAACTTTGGAATTTCTTTCCAAAACCGCTACACCGACACCCTGCACGGCGCTATCGTGGTGCTGGAAATCCCCTGGCGGGCCGAGTACCGCTACAGCGTGCCCGACGGCGAATTCTGGCCGCTGCAAAACCGGGTCATCTGGAAACTGGGCGACGTGCCGGTGGGCGGCACCTTCCACGCCGTCGTCCAGGTCTGGTACAAGTGGGGTACGCCGGCCTATACCATTATGCCTGCCGTGGCGATGGTCGCCGCCGACAACCTGCGCCACCCCTGGATTTCCTACGAGGAGCACCTGGCCTACGAGGAGCTTGCCGTCGCCGACCAGCAGGACCTCACCCAGGCGCAGGTGGACGCCATCCTCGCCAATGACGCCGACCTGGCGGCCCTCTACGACCACCTGATCGCCCAGGGGTTCGAGTATTACGGCAACGCCGTGCAGCTCACCCTGGACGATAGCACGGAATGGGTCGAGCTTTTGCTGATGGACCCCGACCGCATCGGCGAGATCGCCGCCGTGCGCCGCATCGGGGACGACCGCCACATCCGCCACGAGACCGATACCAGCGTGGAGTTTTACGACCTGGACGGCGGGGCGCGCTTCGACTACCTGACCGCCGAATGGGAATTCTGGGGGGATCTGGCCGCTCCGCCGGCGGCCTTGGGCTGCTCCGCCTCCTCCGGTGGAGCGGCGGGTCTCGACCTCTGGTCGGGCGCGGGGCCTCAGAGCACGAACGCCTGCCCCGACCACGGCTGGGACGATTGCCTGCGCAACTGCCTGCTCAGCCAGGTTCCCCAGGAGATGACCAACCCCAGCTTCGCCGGGGGAAGCCACTCCTGCCAGGAATGCGCGGCGTGCAGTTCCGATTGCCTGGGCGTCTGTTCCCAGTGCGCCCGCGACCTGTGGGGGCAATACCATCACGAGCACTACCGCAACTGTACCCAGGAATGCGCCGACGTCCACAACTGGAACAAGTACCGCTGCGACGGCGACAGCGTGGCGTGTTACGACGCGCCGCGCAACGAATCCAAATTCGGGCGCTCAGAGTTCCGCCTGACCTACCACTGCGACGGCAACACCTGCAAATACATGCCCACCCCCACCCTGGAATACTGTCCCCACGGCTGCGCCTATGGCGACAGCGAGACGCTCGGCGGTATCAATACGCAGTGCATTGACTGCGCCAACACCCAGGATTGGCACACCTGGCAAATCTGCACCCGCCAACTGTGGGTCCACGACCCCAACGCCCTCCACGGGCCGCAGACCGCCGCGCCGGGGCAGACCATCGAGTACACCGTCGAATGGGAGAACACGGGCGAGGGCACGGCGCACGGCGTCTATGTGGAAAGCACCCTGCCGCCGGAGGTGGATGACGCCACCTTGCAGATCGGGGGGAACGGGGTCTATTATCCCTCCTCACGCACCCTCTTGTGGCAGGTCGGCGACCTGGCGGCGGGCGCGGGCGACAGCGTCACCTACACGGTGCAGGTTCCCGCCTCCACGCCGAGCGGTACGGTGCTGACCGCCAGTGCGGTCGTCTACTTTCCCAGCGTGCCAGAGACCACGCCCACCAACCCGGTCGTGACCCTCATCCAGGACATTGCCGCCCAGGGGCAGCAGGTGGAAACGGTGGAGGGAACGCCGGTGACGGTCACGTTGCAGGGCTACTCGCCAACCGGCGGCCCGCTGACCTACCAGATCGTCGGCGGTCCCGCCCACGGGACCCTGACCGGCGCTGCGCCCAGCCTGACCTACACGCCCGACGAGAATTTCGAGGGGGCGGACGCCTTCGAGTTCACCGTCGGCGACGGGACGCGCACCAGTTTGCCGGCCCAGGTCACGCTCATCGTCCAGACCGGCGACGAGGACATCCCGCCCGAAATCGTCCTGACCACCCCCCGCGATGGGGATAGCGATGTCCCGGTCGGTGAGACACCGCTGTACGGGGACGTCTACCCACCCGAGATTATCGCCTACGCCACGGAACCGCTGGACGCCGCCACGGTCACCAGCGCCACCGTCTCGCTGCGCCCGGAGGAGGGCGACGCCCCGGCTTACGAAGTGACTTACGATGAATCCCTGCAAGCCGTGCGCCTGGCGCTCCATGAGCCGCTGCGCCGCAACCAGACCTACCTTGTCACCCTTTCCACCAGCCTGCGGGATAGCTCCGGCAATCCGCTGGCAGAGGCCTATACCTGGCGCTTTGCCACCTGGAGTTTCAAAGTGTACCTGCCCCTGATCGTGCGCTAAGTACACCCTGGCAAGTTCGCACCGGGTTTCTTGGGGCAAAAAGAGAAATCCGCGAGGGGCACGGTTGCAGGCAACGGCCGTGTCCCTC
>DRKV01000095.1 GCA_011051635.1 Chloroflexota bacterium
GGAAAATTTCGATTTTGCCGTGCCCTTCCAGGCGGGTGATGGGGTCTATCGTGATGCGTTTCATGGGGGTGGGTGGTGGGGAGATGATGAGATTGGGAGATAGGGAGATGGGGTGATGGGGGGAGTGGGTGATGGGAGTACGGGGAACGAACGTCTGTCTACCGTCTACCGTCCACCGTCCACCGTCTACCGTCTACCGTCCATTGTCCACCGTCCCCTCCGCAACAGCGAACCAGCCAGGTTGAAGCGGTAGAACGCTCCCGCGGGGTCGGGGATGCCGTCGAGGATGCGCTCGATTTCCTCCGGGTCGCGGCTGTCTATCACGGAGGCCACCGCGCTCATCAGACGCGCTCCGTAGTCCGCCACGCCCTCGGAGGGGCCGTAACACCCGATGCAGGCCGCTCCTGCCAGGGGACACAGCGCTCCGCAGCCGTCGCGGGTGGCCGGCCCGGCGCACAGGATGCCCTGCTCCAGGAGGCAGATTTCCGGGTCCACCGGCCCGTCCTGGATGCGGCGGAAGGAGCGGATTTTCTTCACATCCCGTTTGCGGGGACATTCCTCGCAAACGGTGGAAATTCCCGCCCCCAGCACGCTCCCTTTGGGGGGCAGTTCCGCTTCGCCCCGCAGGGCTGCAAAGACCACGTCCAGCACGGCGGCTATCTGGCGGGATTCGGGGGGACAGCCGGGAATGATGTAATCCACCTCCACCACCTGGTCGAGGGTGCGCAGGGTGGGGTAGAACTTCGGAAGGTGCAACTCCCCTTCGGGAACGGCGGCCCGCTCCAAAGGGCGTCTGTCTTCCGGGTTCTCCGTCGAGGGGCCGGCGTAAATGGTCTCGAAGAGGGTCTCCCGCGGGTAGAGATTCGCCAGCGCCGGAACACATCCCTCCGTTGCGCAGGAGCCGAAGGCCACCAGGATTTGCGATTTGCGGCGCAGGAGGCGCGCCATGTGCTCGTTCTCCTCGTTGCGGATGCCGCCGTTGAAAAGCGTCAGGGTGATGGCACCGTCCGGCAGGGCTTCCACATCGGCGTATTTGGCGTCCACGGCCACCGGCCAGAGGACAATCTCGAAGGTTTCATCCACTTCCAGGATTTTCTCGTGGATGTTGAGCACGGCGATGTCGCAGCCGCCGCAGGATGCGCCCCAGTACATGGCGAATTTGGGTTTGCTCATGGTACGGCCTCCAGGGGGACCTCTTCGGAGCGGAGTTCGGCCTGGGCGTTCCAGCGCAGCGGTCCCAGGGTGCGGATTTCTTCCGTGAATTCGCGGATGGCCTCGGCCAGTTGCAACCCTTCGGAAGCGCTGGCCCACACCAGTTTGACGCGCTCCGGTTCGATGCCCAGGCTTTGCAGGGTGCGGCGCAGCAGGTGGTAGCGTCGCAGCGCCTTGTAGTTCTGTTCCAGGTAGTGGCACTCGCCGGGGTGACAGCCGGTGATGAGCACCCCGTCCGCGCCCTCCGCCAGGGCCTTGAGCACGAAGGTGGGGTCCAGCCGCCCGGAACACATCAACCGCACCAGCCGGATGTTGGGCGGGTATTTGGTGCGCGAAGTCCCCGCCAAATCCGCGGCGCGGTAACTGCACCAGTTGCAGGTGAAGCCGATGAGGACGGGTTCGAAGGTTTTGTTCATGTCACACTCTCACGTCCCACAACAACCCCTCAATCTGCGCCATGACCTGGGCGTCGCTGAAGCCCGTTCCGCTGATGGCGCCCGCGGGACAGGCGGCCACGCAGGTGCCGCAGCCCTGACACAAAGCGGGGTTGATTTCGGTGACGCGGCGGTCGTCGTGGAAGGAAATGGCGTTGAAAGGGCACAGGCCGTTGCAGATACGGCAGCCGGAGCAGCGCGCCTCGTCCACCGAGGCGCGGATGGGTTCCATGCTCATCTCCCCGGCCTGGATGTGCCCCAGAACGCGGGCCGCAGCCGCCGCTCCCTGCGCTACGCTGGTGGGGATGTCTTTCGGCCCCTGGCAGGCTCCGGCGATGAAGATGCCCTCGGTCATCGTGGCGACCGGGTCAAGTTTGGGGTGTTTCTCGGTGTACCAGCCGTTGGCACTGCACGAAATCCCGAACAGTTTGGCCGTTTCGTAGGCGTCCTTGCGGGGCTCCAGCCCTACCGAAAGGATGACCATATCCACCGGGATGCGGCGCTGCCGTCCGGCCAGGGTGTCTTCCACCTGGACGATGAGTTTGCCTTCCTCGCCGGGCAGGCGGGCCGCGTCGGTGATTTCGGCCACCTTGCCGCGCACCAGGTTGACGCCTTCGCTCAGCACCCGCTGGTAGAACTCGTCGTAGCCTTTGTAGGCGGTGCGCATGTCGATGTAGAAGTTGTACACCTCCGCGCCGGTGCGTTCTTTGACCAGGTGGGCGAACTTCAAACTCTGCATACAGCAAATCACCGAGCAGTAATTGTTGTAACGCCGGTCGCGGCTCCCCACGCAATGCACGATAGCCACGCTTTGGGGTTTGGTCTTGCCGTCCCGCAGGACGATTTCTCCGCCCGTCGGGCCGGCGGCGTTGCTCATCCGCTCGAATTCCAGACTGGTGAAGACGTTTGCCAGCCGCCCGTAGCCGTACTGCGGGATGCGCCGCGGGTCGAAGGTCTGGAAACCGGTTGCCAGGATGATGTTCCCCACCTCGACGGTGGTTTCCTCGTCTTCCTGCTCGAAGTCAATCGCGCCGGTGGGGCAAAAAATCTGACAGGCTTTGCACTTGCCCTTGACGAAGTAAGTGCAGTTCTCCACGTCAATCACCGGATACTTGGGGACGGACTGCGGGAACGGCGTGTAGATGGCCTTGCGGTAGCCCAGCCCGGCCTCGAAGACCGTATCCAGCACCTTCTTGGGGCACTTCTCGGTGCAGATGCCGCAGCCGGTACACAAATCCTCAACCACGTGGCGCGCTTTTTTGCGGATAGTCACCTGGAAGTTGCCCAGCGACCCCTCCACGCGGGTCACCTCGCTCCACGTCAGGAGGGTGATGTTGGGGTGTTCGCCCGCGTCTACCATCTTGGGGGTCAGGATGCAGGCCGCGCAATCCAGGGTGGGGAAGGTCTTGTCGAATTGCGCCATGTGCCCGCCGATGCTGGCCTCGCGCTCCACCAGATAAACGGGGTATCCGGCGTTGGCAATCTCCAGGGCGGTCTGGATTCCGGCGATGCCGCCTCCCACCACCAGCGTGCGCTTGTGGATGGGGACGCGCAGCGGGTCGAGCGGCTCGTCGTAGCGGACGCGCTTCACCCCGCCTGCCACAATCATCTTCGATTTTTCGGTGGCCGCGGCCTTGTCGGTGTGTACCCACGAAGCATGTTCCCGAATGGAGACCAGTTCGCACAGGTAGCCGTTCAGCCCGGCCTTTTCGCAGGCCGCCCGAAAAGTCTTCTCGTGCAGATGAGGGGAGCAGGCCGCCACCACAATCCGGTTCAGCCCCAGTTCCCGGATGTCCTTCTGGATGAGTTCCTGCCCCAGGCTGGAGCACATGAACTTGTAATCGCGAGCCACCACCACGCCCTCGCCTTTCAGAGTCTCCTCAGCCCAGGCGCGCACCTCCTCCACGTCCACCATGTGGGCGATGTTGCTTCCGCAATGGCACACATACACCCCGATGCGGGGAGAATCGGAAGTTGCAGCGTTCATGATTGGTCGTCCTCCGGCATGGAAGGCATCGGCAGCCCCTCGGATTTCTTCTTGCGCCGCCGCCCCCTTTGGGGTGCTTGCGCTGGTGGAGGCGTCTCTACCCCGATATGAGCCAGCGCTTCCCGCGCCCCGACAAGTTCTAGCCCAATCCCCAGGGCTTTGGGTTCCAGCCCGAAAGCCAGCCCCATCAACTGGGTGAAGTACAACACCGGCGTCGCGAAGCGCGTCCCGAAATGGCGGTTGACATCGTGCTGGTAAGCGTCCAGGTTGAGTTGGCACATCGGGCAGACGGTGGCAATCAGGTGGGCTTTGTACTGCTCCGCCCCGTGAAGCAAGCGGCGCAGCAATTCGTAGGCCGTGTTCGGGCCTATCTGGGTCATGTGACCGCCGCAGCACTGGGTCTTGAGGGGATAATCTACCACGTCGGCGCCCAGCGCTTTCAGCAGCAGGTCGAGTTCATGGGGCTGGTCGGGATGCGAGAAACGCTGCCGGTAATCCGGGCGTGAGAGCAGGCAGCCCAGGTAGGGGGCGACCCGCAGGCCGTTCAGCGGGCGGGTGACGTGTCGGCGGATGGTATCCAGCCCTACATCGTTGAGCAGGATGTCCAGCAGGTGGCGGATTTCCAGCGTGCCGGGCTGGTAGTGCATTCCCCCGGCCTCCAGCGCCCGGTTGACCTTCTCGTTCAGGGACGGATTTTCCTCCAGGTAGTAATCCGCCTTGCTCAGGTTGAGGTAACACAAACTGCACGGTGCGGTCAGCGTCTTCGCTCCGTTCTGCTGGCGGGCGGCCAGCGCCAGGTTGCGGCTGATGAGGGCGTAGGCGGGCACGGTATCCACGCTCAGGTATTCCGTCGCCCCGCAGCAGTTCCAGTCCTCCAGTTGGCGGAGTTCCAGGCCGAGTTCCCGGCAAACCGCCCCGGTGGAGAGAGCATAGGCGCGGGCGCTGCTATCCCACGAGCAGCCGGGGTAGAGGAGATAGGCGCTCATTGGGCTGCCTCCATTTCTCTGGCCGCCTGCAAAATATCCCGCAGGCCGTCCACATCCTTGATTCGGGTGGGCTTCAGGTCCATGCGGCGGCGGGCCAGCATCCCCATCCCCAGCGGAGCCATGCCGGGCAGCCGCAGGGGATGGTGCTTGAGATAGTAGCGGGTTGCCAGGCCGAGTTCGAAACTGCGCCCGTAGGATTCCACCATCTCCGCGAAGGTCGCCGAGAAAGCGGCCTCCTCCTTGTGGGCGGCCCCCCGCTGGATGGCGATGTTCTTGATGGCGTACATGATGTCGGTGATGGGGATTTCCTGCGGGCAGCGCACCATGCACTGGTAGCAGGAGACGCAAATCCAGGGCGTATTGCTGTGGAGAACGCTCTCATCCATGCCGGCGCGTAGCAGAGCGAAGATGGCCCGCGGCGTGTGTTCCATATCCGCCGCCGAGGGGCACGAACCGCCGCACGAACCGCACTGGATGCACATCTCCAGGCGGGAGGGGATGGGCGTCTTGCGCTCCACCGCTTCCAACAGCGAGAGACCGTCGCCCGGAGTGGGAGAATGAGCCAAAGGGCACCTCCTCGTTCTTGATGTCCCCTCCCCTGATTGACGGACGAAACGCACCGTCAGTTTTTTCATCACCCGGAGTCGCTGGGGACACAGAGCATTTTCCATCAATCTCCGTGTTCTCCGTGCCCCTGTGTGGGCAACCTGCCGCTCTGACGGCAAATAACTGGGATGTGTCAGTCAACCAGGTTCGCTTCCTCAAAAGGGGAAGGTGGGGGTGGGAAAAATGATACCTGCGGTGCGTCCTCCCCTGGGGCAGGCCGAGTGTCAAGTGTGTGATGGTACAGCCTGTGTAGTGTCAATCCGCTGACTTCAGCGTAGCAAATTGCCGTCCGACGGAATAGTGACATTTGTCACAATCGGAGTGTGCGAGGTTTCCTTGACGGAAAAACACCCGAAACCGACCGGATTTCGGGTGTTTTCTGTTCTGTTCACGCCTCTTTCCTTCGCAGGTTAGGCTGCCAGTCGCCGAAGGGCGACTTCGCAAATGTCGCTGTGACTTTAGTCGCCAAGACGGAGAGAAAGGGGCGGGAAGACGCTTCCCGCCCCTTTGTTTTGAGACGCGCATTCGTTCAGCGGATGACCAGCGGCAGGTAGATGAACTGTGTGCCCGCGGGAGGCGGCGTCGGGGTCGGGCCGGGAGGCGTAGCTCCGCCGATGCCGCCCCAAAAGCCGCCGGTCAGGGTGTACCCTCCACCAGTGTGCGACCCCGCGTCCGGCTGCCCGGCAGTCCCGGAGAGAGTGTACCCTCCGCCGGTCGCCGAGTCTCCGCCGCCGTCTACCGTCCACCAGGGCAGAGCATAGCCGTCGACCTGCGCCAGCGCGGCTCCGGTGACCATGGCGAGCAGGACGAAAATTATCATGGAGTACCACAATCGTTTATGCATCATTGCCTGCCTCAATACGGATGCTCAATGGTGTATTCGATGACGACCCCGTACAAACTCACCGCTCCGTCTGCATCCAGGGGCAGGGAAGCCCAAATGTAGTACGAGTGCGAGGAGTTGTCAATCAGGGGGTACGAAATCGTGGAGGGGCCGGAGGAACCGGTCACACTGCCGCCAGGGCCGCCCCCGTGCGTGGAGGCTGAGGCCATGAGAATTTCATTTCCGTCCAGGTCGGTGCGGTACAGCGAGACGTGCCCGTCGTCGGTCGCCCCGTCCGTCCAGTAAAACGTCAGGTTGGAGATGTTGGCCCCGTTGGGGAGATTTACCCCGGCTACATAGCCGCTGGATGTCGCATCGCCGGGGGTGAGCGTATTGCCGTAATTGGAGAAACTGTACCCATTCAGCGATGGCTTGAAGGCCGCCGCCGGGATGGTGATGTAACTGACAACCGCCTGCCAGGTCAGCGAGCCTTCCACGTGGGCGTTGCCGTTGGAATACACGCCGTATCCGTTGGGTGAATTGCTCTTGCCGTACACGCCCCAGGTTGTGCCGGAGTTGTTGGAGGCTTCGCCGTACACGCCGTTGGTGGGAGCAATCCCTCCTACGCCGGTGCCGACGGAACTGTTGCTCTTGCCGTACACGCCGTAAGAAGTGGCGCTGCCGGTGTCGGAGGCAATGCCGTATATGCCGTAAGGCGTGCCGCTGCCGGCAGAGTTGTTGCCGTACACGCCGTACCCGCTGCTGCTGCCCGTGTTCCAGCCGGAGACGCCTGCCCCAAGCGCGGATGTGGCTTCGCCGTACAGCGCCGCATTGCTGCCGCTGCTGTCGGTGTTGATTGCTCCGAAAACGCGCCCGGACTCGCTGCCTTCCACGGTGATGCCGGAGCGCAAGCCCAGGGCGTACGGAGCGCCGTTGAGGGCAACCCGCCCGCTCAGGGTGGTGTAACCGGCGTCGCCGCTGCACTTGACCGCGATTTGCAGGTAGCGGGCCTCACCGTCGAAGGCGTTGCCGCCGAAGTCCAGTTCGGTGGTGAACAGGCCGTCCGTCACGGACACCCCGGTTTTCGTCACCGTCGCACCGACCTGTGTCCCGTTGCTGGGCGCATCGTAGAGCGAGAACTGGAAGTCGCACGCGCCGGTCACGCCGCTGCCGTTTTTGTCCAGCCTTCCCTGGTAGGTAAAAGCGCTTCCTGTTGCGGCCTGAGGGGCGGCACCCCGACCGGGGGCGTTCCCGGCGGCCTGTGCCCACACGGTGCCTGCCAGAAGAACCGCCAGGACGGACAGCAGGGTTACGACGGTGGAAAATTTCTTGGAGAAAAAGAACGTCATTTCACACACTCCTTTTGTGGTGAGAAATTTTTGGGGAACCGACTTCTCATCGCGTTCCCTTGGGGGATGAGGCGGAAAGACGCTCTCCGCCCGTTTGTCTTGATGCGCGTATTCGGTCAGCGTATGACCATCGGCAGGTAGATGAAGTTGCCGTCACGATTGCTGATGCCGAGAGAAATCACC
>DRKV01000096.1 GCA_011051635.1 Chloroflexota bacterium
GACCGAAGCCTTCATCCGCGGCGACTGAGTCCACGAATAGACACGAATGAGCACGAATAGACCTGACGGGTTTCCCAAACCCGTCAGGTCTTAAAAAAGGAGGCAACCCGATGAAAGCCTGGCGTTTGCACAAACCCGCCCCTGCCGAGGAGTATCCCCTGCAACTGGAAGAGGTGCCCATCCCGCAGCCGGGCGCAGGGCAGGTTCTGCTGCGCGTCCACGTCTGCGGAGTGTGCCACACCGACCTGCACACCGTGGAGGGCGACATCACGCCGCCGCGCTACCCCATCATCCCCGGTCATCAGGTGGTCGCTACCGTGGCCGCGGTGGGGGAAGGCGTGGAGGAGACCCGGCTTGGAAAGCGCGTCGGGGTCCCCTGGTTTTACTCCGCCTGTGGAGAGTGTGCCTATTGCCGCCGTGGAGAGGAGAACCTGTGCCCGCAGGCCCGTTTCACGGGCTTCCACGTGGATGGCGGGTACGCCGAGTACATGCTCGCCGAAGCCCGTTACCTGCTCCCCATGCCGGAGAGCATCCCCGACGAGCAAGCCGCCCCGCTCCTGTGCGCCGGCATCATCGGCTACCGCTCCCTGCGTAAAGCGGATTTGCAGCCCGGTGAGCGCCTGGGACTTTTCGGCTTTGGGGCCAGCGCCCATCTCGCTATCCAGGTAGCCCGCCATTGGAACTGCGAAGTGTACGTCTTTACCCGCTCCCCGGCCCACCGTCGGCATGCCCTGGAACTCGGCGCGGCCTGGGCGGGCGGGGCGGAGGATACCGCTCCCGAACCCCTCGACCGGGCGGTGATTTTCGCTCCGGCGGGCGGCATCGTCCCCCTGGCGCTGGAGAAACTGCGTCCCGGCGGTACGCTGGCTATCAACGCCATCCACATGACGCCCATCCCGGAGATGCCCTACCCTCTCATCTACGGCGAGCGCACCCTGCGCAGCGTCGCCAACGCTACTTACCGCGATGGGGTGGAATTCCTGCAACTGGCTGCCGAAATCCCCGTGCGGGCGACCACCCAACTCTACGCCCTGGAGGACGCTCCCCAGGCCCTCCTGGACGTGAAGCACAGCCGCATCAACGGCGAGGCCGTCCTCCTCGTCCGCAGCGGAATGGTATAATTTTAGGGACTAGGGACTAGGGACTAGGGACTAGGGACTAGGGACTAGGGACTAGGGACTAGGGACTAGGGACTAGGCGGCTGAAGTCGCGGTGGCGTTTGCGAAGTCGCCCGGTGGCGACTGGAAATCTGACCTGCGCGAGCAGGTTTTGCAGCCCTCGTCGCTAGTTTCGTGCGGCACCCTCGCAGGAGGCAATTGCCCCACCGAGCAGGCAGGACAGTTACCACCTTTTCCTCCCCCAATCCCCCAATCCCCCAATCCCCCAATCCCAAATCCCCAGTCCCCAATCCCCAATTCCGAATCCCGAATCCCCAATCCCAGGAGTATTTCATGTCCGGACACTCAAAATGGTCCACCATCAAACGTAAAAAGGGCGCCCAGGACGCCAAACGCGGCCAACTGTTCACCCGTCTGGCGCGGGAAATCACGCTGGCGGCCCGCGAAGGCGGCGGCGACCCGGAAACCAACTTCCGCCTGCGCCTGGCAGTTGACCGCGCCCGCTCCAACAACATGCCCAAGGACAACATCGAGCGCGCCATCAAGCGCGGCACCGGCGAAGACAAGAGCGGCGGCGAACTGGAAGAAGTTACCTACGAAGGGTATGCTCCCCACGGTGTAGCCCTGATGATTGCCGTCGTCACCGACAACCGCAACCGCGCCGTGGCCGAGGTGCGGCACGTTCTCAATCGTTACGGCGGCAGTCTGGGAGAGAACGGCTCGGTGGCCTGGCAGTTCAACCGCACGGCGTACTTCTCCTTCCCTGCCGAGGGCAAAGACCCGGATGCTATCTTCGAACTGGCCGTGGAGGCCGGCGCCGATGATGTCAACTTTGACGATGAGACCATCGAGATTACCGGCCCGGTGGAGGCCTTCAAGACGATTGCCGATGCCCTCCAGGCGGCCAACATCGAGGCGGATGAGGCCGGCCTGAAGTACATGCCCACCAACGAGATGGAACTGAACGTGGAGGATACCCTCCAGGTGATGCGCGTCATCGAGGCCCTCGAAGAACTGGACGACGTGCAGGAAGTCTACTCCAACCTGAGCGTCACGGAGGAAGCCCTGGCGCGGGTTGAGGCCTGATGCGGGAAGAAATTTCGCCCGCAGGTGCCGCAGATTGCGGCTCACACAGGGACACGGAGAGCACGGAGATTTGTTGAAGATGCCTTGTGTTCCCTGCGGCTCCGTGTGAGAAGAAATCTGAGGGCAAACGAGATTTTTGTCTTGCGATTGCCAGCCCGCGCGGCTGGCAATCCTGTCTGTATGAGGAGCGAAGATGCTGGTCATCGGGATTGACCCCGGCACGGCCATCACGGGATACGGGCTGGTGAGCGAAGACGAGCGCGGCGACCTGCGCGCCGTGGCCTACGGCGTAGTCACCACCAAAGCGAAACTACCCATGCCGGAGCGCTTGCTTGTCCTCCACCGGGAATTGCGAGAGATTCTTGCTCGCTACCGCCCCGAGAGCGGCGCGGTGGAAAAACTGTTCTTCCAGCGCAACGTCACCACCGCTATCTCCGTCGGGCAGGCGCGGGGAGTGTCCCTCTTGGCGCTGGCCGAGGCCGGGCTGCCGGTGGCCGAATATACCCCGATGGAAATCAAGCAAGCCGTGGCCGGGTACGGCGGGGCCGACAAACATCAGGTGCAGTACATGGTGCGCGCCCTCCTGGGGCTGGAGGAGACCCCCCGCCCCGACGACGCCGCCGACGCCCTGGCGGTGGCTATCTGCCACCTGCACACGGCCCGCACCCGGCGCATGGCAGAAGAAGGAGGCGGCGCATGATTGCTACCCTGCGCGGCGTTGTGGCGCACAGCGATGAAAACAGCCTCGTGGTGGAAGTCGGCGGGGTGGGGCTGTTGGTGCGGGTCCCCGTTGCCCTGGCGCAGAGCGCTGTGCCGGGGGAGACGGTCTTCCTTCACACCTACCTCGTGGTGCGGGAGGATGCTCTGGCGCTGTACGGCTTCGAGAGCGCCGCCGAGCGGGAATTGTTCGAAGTCTTTCTGGGGGTCAACGGGGTCGGCCCGCGCCTGGCGCTCAATATTCTCTCCACCCTCTCGCCGGAGGCCGTGCGCCGCGCCGTCTTCAACGAGCAGGCGGAGGTCTTTCAGCGGGTCTCCGGCATCGGGCGCAAGACAGCCCAGAAGATGCTCCTCCACCTCCAGGACCGCCTCGAGCCTTCCCTGGAAGATTTGAGCGGGGTTGGGACGCTGGGCGATGTGGATACCGAAGTGCTGGACGCCCTCACTGCCCTGGGCTACTCCGTCGTCGAAGCCCAGAC
>DRKV01000097.1 GCA_011051635.1 Chloroflexota bacterium
CGTGAGGGAATCCGCCTGTTCAATGCGGGTGCGTTCTTTGAGGCCCACGAAGCCCTGGAGACGGCCTGGCTGGAGTCGCCCGCACCCATCCGGAATCTGTACCGCGGCCTGTTACAGGCCGCGGTGGTCTGTCTGCATCTGGAGCGGGGCAATCTGCGGGGGGCGCTGAAGGTTTACCGGCGCTCCCTCAAGTGGCTGGAACCCTGGCCGGAAGTCGCGGCGGGCATTGCGGTGGGGCGCTTCCGTCGGGAGATGCAAACCTGCATCCAGGCGGCACGCGCCGCGGGGCCGGCGGAATTTTCGAAGGCGGTCTGTCCCCGGATTCAGAACGCAGATTCCGCTCTCCCTACATCACATCCGGGGCGTGGATGACGAGCAGGCGGAGGGCGTTAGCCAGTACCTGCCGGGCCGCGGCCACCAGATGCAGCCGCGCCGCCCGCGTATCGGGAGTCTCGCTTTGGAGCACCGGCACGGCGTGGTAGAAGGCGTGGAAGGCGGTCGCCAGTTCGTAAGCGTAGGCGGCCATCACCATCGGGCGGTATTCTTCGGCGGCCTGCTGCACCACGGAGGGGAAGCGGGAGAGTTGGTCAATCAGAGTCACTTCGTGGTCGCTGAGAGGGTAATCGAAGGCGGCCTGGGAGGGCAGGTCTCCGGCCTTGCGCAGGATGCTGCTGGCGCGCACATGGGCGTTCTGGATGTAAGGGCCGGTGCGCCCGTCGTAACTCAGGGCGCGCTCCATCTCGAAGACTATGTCGCGGTTGTTGTCCACCGAGAGCATGGCGTAGGCCATCGCCCCCAGCCCGACCGTGCGGGCGACTTCTTCGCGCTCGGCGGGAGACAGGTCGGGGTTCTTCTCGGCGCTCACCCGACGGATACGGTTGACGGCCTCGTCGGCCACGTCTTTGAAGAGCACAAGGCGGCCTCTGCGGGCGGACATGGCGCCCTCCGGCAGGCTGACGAAGCCGTAGGCCAGGTGATAGCATTTTTTGGCCTGCTCGAAGCCCCACAGTTCCAGAATTTTGAAGACCTGCCGGAAGTGCAAACTCTGGCGGTTATCCACCACGTAAACGGAGCGGTCTACGCCGTACTGCTCGAATTTCCGCTTGGCGAGGGCCAGGTCTTTGGTGAGGTAGAGGCTGGTGCCGTCGCTGCGCAGGATGACCGCGGTGCGGTATTTTTCTTTCTTCAGGCCCAGTTGCTCGTCAATCCGCACGATGACCGGCCCTTCGGGGCGCTCGTCGATGGCGATGCCGCGGGCAATCAACTCGTCCACGATGGCTTTGGAAGGCCCGTCCACTTCGCTTTCGAAGAACCAGACATCAATGTGGATATCCAGCATTTCCAGGATGGCGCGCAGTTCCTCCAGGCTCCATTCCCGCGTCTCCTCCCACAGGGCGCGCACGTAGGGGTCGCCCGCGTCCCAACGGCGGAGCATCTCGCGACGCTCGGCATCCCAGGCTTCACGCTGGGCCTTCTCTTCGGGGGTCTCGTCCGGCCTGGGTTCCAGCATTCGGGAGGCCTCCACGTACAGTTTCAACAGCCACTGGCCGCGCTCGTGTATCCCCTCCGGCTCCTGTCCCTTGTAAAATTTGTCGTAAATCCACAGGACGGTAATCACGCCCAGTCCGATGTCGCCGGGGTAAGAGGCCCGAATGGTGTCGAAGCCGGCAAATTCCACCACGCGGGAGAGCGATTCGCCCAAAATGGCGTTGCGGTAGTGCCCGATATGGAAAGAGTGGTGCGTGTTCGGCTGGGCATACTCCACCATGATGCGCTCCCCTTTGGAGTCGCCGCGCCCGAAGTCTGCGCCCTGCTTCAGGATGGTGCCGACTACCCGCTGGGCATACGCCGCCGTGGGAAAGTACAGGTTCAAATAGCCCCGCACCGCCTCGATGTGGGAGAAACCGGGCGCGCCTTCCAGGTGTTCGGCGAGGCCCGCGGCGATTTCCTGCGCCCTGGCAGGGACATTCACCCGTTTCCCGGCCCGCCGGGCTTCCTGCGCCGCCAGGGGGAAAAGAGCCAGAGAGATGCCCCACTCGCCGGAGAAGGGCAGCGGCACCCATTTGAAAGCATCCGGCACGGGGATTTCATTCGCCTGCAGCCAGGCGCGAATTTTGTCTTCGAGGAGGCGTTGTTCGTGGGTAAACATGAGGGGTTGCGGGGTTAGGGAGTTGCGGGGTTAGGAAGTTAGGCAGTTGCCCGGTCAGGGGGTGGGGTATCGTCAGGGCGAGTCATCAACCTGGCACCTGATACGTGGTACGTGACACGTGATACCTGGTACGTGACACGCCCTTAACCACAACATCCCGGCCATCGAGGATAACCGGGACGTTGGGGCGTACACATCAAAGATGGTCTTACTCTGCCTGCGCTTGCTCAAAAGCGGCCAGGCGCTTCATCAAGCGGCTCTTGCGGCGGGCAACGTTGTTTTTGTGAAGAATGCCTTTTTCGGCAGCCTTATCGAGCGCTTTGATGGCCTGAGCGGTGAATTCGCGGGCAGCGTCCAGGTTGCCCTCATCCATAGCCTTGCGGGCTTTCTTGATGAAGGTACGGGCGCGTCCCCGAAAATAACGGTTACGCAAACGCCGCTTTTCGTTCTGGCGCAGACGTTTGGCTTGAGATTTGATGTTCGGCAAGGTACTCCCTCCAATCTGAGAAAACGATTTTGAGGGTAACAGGGGTGAGCAGGGTGGCAGTCTTGCTCACGAAGCGTTATTCTAATGGAAAGGCCGGGTTTTGTCAAAGAGCGTAACTATCGGCCTGCGGAAGGGTTTTCGTTAATTGTCATTCGTCGCGCCGCGGCCTTGCCGCGCGCCCATGTCCAAATGCTCATCAGTCCGCACGTCAAATCTCTGCTCCACCGGAGGAAAGAAATCATGTCCAAAATTGCACTCGTAACCGACAGCACCGCCTACATCCCGCAAGAGTTCTGCGACCGCTACAACATCACCATGCTCCCTCTGATGCTTCTGTGGGACGGAGAAACGCTGCGGGACGGGGTAGACATCCAGCCGGATGATTTTTACCGCCGCCTGAGCACCTCCAAAACGCTGCCCACCTCCTCCCAGGTTACCGTGGGAGACTTTAAGAAAACCTTCGAGCGCTTGCTGGACGATGGATATGAAGTGCTGGCCATTCTGATTTCCAGCGGCCTGTCGGGAACCGTCGGCTCCGCCGAGACCGCGCGGGCCGAGTTTCCGCCCGATGCCCCCATCGAGATTGTGGATTCGCTCACCACGGCCATGGAGATGGGTTTCCACGTTCTAAAGGCCGCCCGACTCATCGAGCAAGGCGCTTCGCTGGCGGAAGCCAAAGCCGCCGCCGAAGAAGCGCGCCAGTACAGCGGCGTCATTCTCAGCCCCAAGACTCTGGAATACCTGCATCGCGGTGGACGTATCGGGGGCGCCAGCCGCTTCCTGGGAACGGCGCTCAAAATCAAGCCCATCTTGCACGTGGAAGAAGGGCGCGTCGAACCCCTGGAGCGCGTCCGCACCCGCAAACGCGCCATCCGCCGCATGGTGGACATCGTCGTGGAGCGCGTCGGCGACCGGCCTGTCCGTATCGCCCCACAACATGCCAACGCTCCCGACGAAGCCGAAGAATTGCTCCGCCAAGCAAAGGAAAAACTCAACGTCGTCGAAGTCGTGCCCGCCGCGGTCAGCCCAGTCATTGGCACCCACGTCGGCCCCGGCACCCTTGCCATCTCCTACATGATTGAGCACTGATTTTTTCTTATAAGGAGGCTGTTGTGTCCAGGATTGCGATTGTCACCGATAGCACGGTGTGTATGCCCGCCGACCTGGTCAGGCAGTACCGCATCACCGTCCTGCCTCAGATACTCGTCTGGGGCGATGAAACTTTTCGCGACGGCGAAAACATCCAGCCGAATGATTTCTACCGCCGGCTGGCAACCGCGAAAATCATGCCCAAATCGTCCCAGGTCAGCATGGTGGATTTCAAGGACGCCTACGAGCGTCTCCTGGGCGAGGGCTATGAGATTCTCAACATCCTCATTTCCAGCGGCCTTTCGGGGACGATTGCCTCTGCACTCCAGGCCCGCGAGGCGTTCCCCCCCGATGCTCCCATCGAGATTGTGGATTCCCGCACCACCGGCATGGAGATGGGGCTGCACATCCTTCAGGCGGCGCGGCGCATTGAGCAGGGAGCGACGCTGGTGGAAGCCAAAGCCGCCGCCGAGACCGCCCAGGAATACTCCGGGCTTATCCTGACCCCCATGACGCTTGAATTCCTGCACCGCGGAGGGCGCATCGGAGGGGCAAGCCGCTTTTTGGGAACCGCCCTCAACATCAAGCCCATCCTCCACGTGGACGGTGGGCGCGTCGAACCCCTGGAGCGTGTCCGCACCCGCAAACGCGCCAAACGCCGCATCGTGGAGGTAATCGCCGGGCGCGTCGGGGACAAACCCGTTCACGTGGTCGCCCTGCACGCCAACACCGCCGCGGAAGCCGCCGAAATCCTGCAAATGAGCAAAGACAAACTCAACGTCGTCGAGAGTTTTATCGCCGACGTCAGCCCCGTCATCGGCACCCACGTCGGCCCCGGAACCCTGGCAATGGCCTACATGGTTCAACACTGAGGAAGGCAATTCCATCAATTCGTGCCCATCCGTGGAGCATTCGTGTCAATTCGTGTCCATCCGTGGAGCATTCGTGTCAATTCGTGCCCATTCGTGGACTATTGACAATCCTCCCCCACAAGTGGTAGCCTCTACGCGCCCGGAATCGCACCCGCGGCGCGTTTTTCTTCGCCCTCAATCCCCCACCAATCACCCAATCACCCAGTTACCCACTCACCCAATCCCTGATTACTCCAGGAGTCCCCCATGAAAAACTACCCTCACATCGGCATCCAGATTCCCGAAATCCTCCTGCCCCGTGAAGGCATAGACCTCACCAAATGGGCGGTCATCGCCTGCGACCAGTTCACCTCCGAGCCGGAATACTGGCACAAAGTCGAGGAAATCGTCGGCGAGGCCCCCTCCACCCTCAACCTCGTCCTCCCCGAAGTCTACCTCGAAGAGCCGGATGTCCCCCAGCGGGTGCAGAAAATCCAGCAAACCATGCGCGACTACCTCGAACAGGGCATTTTCACCAGCCGCGAGGGCTTCATCTACGTCGAGCGCACCGTGGGCGGCAAAACCCGCAAGGGACTTCTCCTGGCCCTCGACCTGGAACACTACGACTACAACAAAGGCGCCAGCAGCCTGATTCGCGCCACCGAGGGCACCATTCTGGAACGCCTCCCACCCCGCATGAAAATTCGGGAAGGCGCTCCCCTGGAACTCCCGCACATCCTGGTGCTGATTGACGACCCCGAAGGCACCGTCATCGAACCGCTCACCGCCCAAAAGGAACGCCTGACCCCTCTTTACGACTTCGACCTGATGCTGGGCAGCGGACATTTGAGCGGCTACGCCGTGGAAGATGCAGACCTGGAACGCGGGGTGGTTGCCGCTTTGGAAAATCTCGCCCACCCCGAAAGTTTCACCGCCAAATACGGCATCCCGCAGGATTCCCCCGTCCTGCTCTTTGCGATGGGCGACGGCAACCACTCCCTGGCGACCGCCAAAGCCATCTGGGAGAAAATCAAAGGCACGGTCGGCATGGAACACCCCGCCCGCTATGCCCTGGTGGAAATCGAGAATGTCCACGACAGCGGCCTGCTCTTCGAGCCAATTCACCGCCTCCTGTTCGGCCTGCAAAAGGACATCTTCGCCGAAATGCGCGCCTGGTACGGCGAGAACTACGCCTACCGCCCCGCCGCCAATCAGGAGGAGATGGCCGCCCGTGTCGCGAGCAAAGCGAGCGGAGCGAGCGAAGCGGAGGGCAAGCATCTCATCGGCGTGGTCCCCTCCCAGGGGTTTGGAACTCTCGAAATCGCCAATCCCGCCTCCAACCTGCCCGTCGGCACCCTGCAAGCCTTCCTGGA
>DRKV01000098.1 GCA_011051635.1 Chloroflexota bacterium
ACGAATTTGCTAAACTCCGCTTGGCTGAACCACTTTTTCCTGAGGAAGTCAAAGACCACCTGCTCTGTCTTGCCCTCACCGAAAGGGAAGATTGTAGCCATCATAGATCCTCCTGGGACGACTCTTCCGAAGCCTGGTAGCGGTATGAGATGGGCAGGTCAGTGACATTCCAGAAGCGCATATCCATCCCGGCCTCAAGCCAGGCCAAAATGTTGCTATAGTGATACTTAGCCACATACAGCCTGCCTCCTTCGAGGGCTAGGCGGAACGCTCGGTAATCTGGCTTCTCAACGGACTGGAGATGATGGGTAAGCAAAGCAACGACCTCTATACTCTGCGAGGACAGGAACACCTGGATTGGCTTACCCTGCACCAGTGCTACGACCTCTCTCAACAATCTGTTCAATGATGCCGGGTGCATGAACAGTTCCGGGTCCTCCCACAGAAACAGCCCTGGATGTTCCTCATCCACCGTTTCGCACAGCGCGACGAAGCCGGCCAGCACCTTGAAGGCGTGCCGCGCACCGTCGCCCAAGTGGTCAATGGGAAGCGGTTCACGATCCGGCCACTCCACGTAGCCTGTCCAAGCCTCCCCCCGGAGGGGTCTCACGGCGATTTCAACACCTCTTAGTTCGGGGAACACCCGCCCCAGACTCTGTGCGATCTTCTTTTCCCAACCAACCAGCGTCTTGTAGGCATTATCTGCAAACTGCTTGGTGAAATGCCCTCCGGTAGTGTGGAAGTCGAAAAGCAGAACACGGCTGGCGTCGGGCATCCGCCCGGCAACTGCCCAGACGGCCAGGTGGTCAATGTCCTCCCGGCGGTCCCACTTGTAAACCCACGGGTCCTCCCAGAGATAGTGCCACGCGCCTTCTTCCAGACGAATGTCCCTTTCGTCGAACAACGGTGGGATCAGGGGGGCGGGTGGAAGGTTGTCCTCCCACGGCTCAAGCCGGAGGAGCGAAATTCGCTCGATGTCTTCTTCCTGAAAAGCCCGTTTCCTGCCCGGTTCGTCCAAGGGGGGAGCCAGCTCAAAGCGATGCAAAGGATACCCTTTGGAAACCTCACCGAGCGTAACGGTCAGACTATGCTCCGTCGTGATGTCTGCCGGGCTCTCCGGCCAGCGTTTCGATTCCCCATGGCGCGCCCGCAGGTTGGGCAGAGGTTCATACCCGAGGAAATCGTAGGGAACGAGGGTTTTCGCTGGCCATGTACTGGGTTCCATATCCGGCACAACGAGGGCGCAAGGGCGTCCGGCCAGACCGGTCAGGTAAAGCAATTCCAGGATGGCTGTCTTGCCGCTATTGTTAGGCCCTATGAGCAGGTTGATCGTGCCCAGATCGTCCAGCACCCCCTCCCGGATGCCGCGAAAGCGATGGATGACCAGTCGTTCAATCATTCCTTGACCACCTCCAGGACACGCTGCACATCGGATACCGATGCAGCTTGCAAGGTACTCATTCCGCCTGTCGTACCGAGGGTCTCGGCCCAAACCCGCTCATTGATGAGAACACGCCACAGGTGTTGACCGGCATCCTGCTCTGCGGGCAACCATCCCCATCCCCGCACTTCCCATTCCCGTTTCTCTACGGAGTAAGCCCAGCTAACGGCTACCCGGCTGCGCCGGCGCTCAGGACGCAGCGAGCCAAAGATTTGCCTATCGTCCCCCCAGCGACGTTGCCATTCGTGAAACCGCCACTCGTTCTTGAGAGCGGGGCTGATCGGTACGGTTCTGTACCGGGTGACCAGTGGTTGAACCTGCGTTGCCACCCGGCGAATCCCCGGCACCTGCGTCCACCAGCCGGGCTTCTCCGGTCGGAAACGATAACGGAAGAAACCGAACCGGCGCAGATCGGGCAGGGCTTGATCTGGTTTTCTGTCCCCCATTGCATTCCATTGCCATCGAGAGGCCCATTGTTGGACTTGATCGCGGTTTTCAACAGCAAACACCCCATACCCCAACTGCGGTTTGGCCCCAATGCTTCCCCACCGTTCCAGGAAAAGGAAAAGCGCGGCCAGCAATGCAAGCGTCCGCTCGTCTCCGTCCAGGCGCAACGTCAACGTCCCCATCTGGCCCGGCGGCAGGAACCACCCCCGGTTGCGGTCCGGCGGGCGGATGTTGAGCATTCGGTCTGGGTCGTCCCAGATGGCTTGGGTATCGTCCACTACCTCCAGCCGGAAGCGTCGCCGCCAGCCGGTGGCCCCGAACACCCGGCACACGTCACAATACTTGCCGTCCTTGTCCGGGCACTCGTGTTTGCTGGGATCGCAAGCCCATCCCCCCAACCCCCGCACGATGGCCTCGTACCACCAGCGCAGACTGCCGATGATACCTGCCTCGTGGATGCGGTCCATCGTACCATCCACATTGCCGGTCCACAACGGCGTCAAGGTCCTGATCGTCACATCCATCTTGCCTGCCTCCTCAGCGGGTGTGTGATCGGGCAGGGGCCTGCCCATCCTGCCCGACCACGCCCATTATACCATATCACCCCAACCCCTCCACCCCAAACCGCATCCCTGCCGGCAGCAGCGTTTTGTCCGGCAGGCGATAGAACCGCCCGCTGAGCCGGGCGTGGCGCACCAGCGGCGTCGGCGGCACGCTGATCAGGTCGAACGTGGTCAACGGCATGTCGGGCGGCAGGTCCGCCGGGTTGAGCAGGAAGGGCACGATCACCCCTTCCCGCTCCACCTCCTGGCCCGCCATTTCCTCCACCCGCACCCGCGCCTTGCTCATGAACTTGCCCAGGCGCACATAACGGGGAATAATCAACGCCTCCCGGCTGAGCACATAGGCCACCGCCCGATTGCCGATGCCCAAAAAGCGGATGCGCCCAAACTGAGGGCGGTTCTCCGCGCCCACTTTGGGGCGTCGGCCATCCGGGTAACGGAGCCACCAGGCTTTGCCTTTGCTCTCCGCCCAGCCGCCATCGGGCCGGGTGACCAGGCTCCCGGCCCCCATGGCATACCAGTAAGCGTCCGGTTGGGCGTTGAACTGCCCCATGGTAAAGTGTGGCTCGCCGACCACCGTCGCCGGCGTGACATAAACCCCTTGCTCATTCAAAGCCGCCAGGTGCTCCCGGTAGTAGATCGTGCCATCGTTCGAGTAGGGGGCCTGGCAGAAGCCAAAGGCATAGGTCAGGGCAATGTTGCCGATGAGCGGCTCGGTCTGATAGGTAGCGCTGATCTCCCGGCTGCTGAAAAAGGTCGCCTCCATTAACGCAAGTTCACAACGATAGATGTACATCGGCAGCACCTCCTACCCCTGGGGGCCGTACATCCCCGTCGCCGCCTCCAACATCGCCCGGACCCGTTCCTGGTCCTGATACAGCGCCGTTACCTCGTCCACCAGCGCCGCGACCTCATCCCCGGAGAGGATAGTGACCTGGCCCACCACCCCCTGCGC
>DRKV01000099.1 GCA_011051635.1 Chloroflexota bacterium
AGCCTGAACCTGACCAAGTGTCATTGCGAGCCGCCGAAGGCGGCGTGGCAATCCTCACAAAACCGCGGCGGAGATTGCTTACCCCTTCGGGGCACAGGTCGCTCGCTGATGCTCGCTCGCAATGACATCCCGGAGAGTTTCCCTTTCCTAAGCAGATGTACTGAACAGTTACCATAAATTGAGAGTTTTTGAGGGGATTTAGTCAGATATTGGGTTATAATCGCCGTAAAGCCGGGTCTTCCCCGGTGTTAATTTTGTCAGCCATTCGGTTCCAGGCTCCAAGTCCGCAGAGCGGACTTAAAAACGCACCGGGCAGGGGTGCCAGCCTGCCCGCAACGTGCAAGTCTCTACCAAATCTATCTCATCCGTATCATCTGCGGATGACGCAGCGCCCCCTCGACAACACTCATTTTCGACAGCATTGGAGGAACCCCACTTCATGGAAAAAGACACCCATCTCGATTTGTACCGCCAGATGGTGCTCATCCGCCGCGTGGAGGAACGCGCCGCGGAACTCTACCAGCAGGGCAAAATCGGGGGCTTTCTGCACCTTTACATCGGGCAGGAAGCCGTCAGCACCGGCCTGGTGGCCGCCCGCAAGCCCCAGGACCGCATCATCACTGCCTACCGCGACCACGGCGTCGCTCTCAACGTCGGGATTCCCGCCACGCAGGTGCTGGCCGAACTGCTCGGCAAGGCCACCGGCATATCCAAAGGCAAGGGCGGCTCGATGCACATGGCCGACGTGGAACGCAACTTCTGGGGCGGACACGCCATCGTCGGCGCGCACCTGCCCATCGCGGCCGGCATGGCCCTCGCCGACCGGTACAGCGGCTCCGACGGCGTGACCATCTGCATGTTCGGGGACGGCGCTACCAACATCGGCTTCTTCCACGAGGCCCTCAACCTTTCCAAAGTCTGGAACCTGCCCGTCCTGTGGGTCTGTGAAAACAACCGCTACGGGATGGGGACCGCCGTCAAGCGCGCCTCCGCCGTGGACGAAATCCGTCAGAAGGCCAACGGCTACGGCATCCCCAACGCAGAAGTGGACGGCATGAACGTGATGGCCGTACAGCAGGCCGCCGCCGAAGCCCTGGGAAAAATCCGCACCGGCGAAGGGCCTTTCCTGCTGGAGGCCCTCACTTACCGCTTCCGCGGCCACTCCATGGGCGACCCGGAACGCTACCGCGAGGCCAGCGAAGTGAAGAAATGGCAGGAAAACGACCCCATCGGCATCTACCGCGCTTACCTGACCGACGAGGGCATCGCCGTCGGGGAAGAACTGGACGCCATCGAGAACCGCGTCGAAGAGGAAGTCCAGACTGCGGTGCAATTTGCCGAATCCAGCCCCGACCCCGCCCCGGAAGAATTATTCACCGATGTGTATGTGGAGTAGACGGCGGACGATAAACGATAGACGGTAGACGACGGACGACAGGCGACAGACCACTGTCCGCCGTCAGACAGAACAGGAAAAGACCAATGGCAACGACCAAACCAATCACCATGCGACAAGCCATCTCCCAGGCTCTATGGGAAGAAATGGAGCGCGACGAGCGCGTCTTCATCATGGGCGAAGAAGTCGGCATCTGGGGCGGCACCTACGCCGTCACCAAAGGCTTTTACGACCACTTCGGCGAAAAACGCGTTCGCGATACCCCCATCGCCGAAGCCGCGATTGTCGGCGCCGGAATCGGCGCGGCGATGGCCGGCTTGCGCCCCATCTCCGAACTGATGACCGTCAACTTCGCTTTCTCGGCCATGGACCACATCGTCAACGAGGCCGCCAAAATGCGCTACATGTTCGGCGGACAGATGAAAGTCCCGCTGGTCATCCGCACCGTGGGCGGCGGCGGACGCCAACTGGGCGCCACCCACTCCCAGACCCCGGACGCCGTCTTCGCCCACTTCCCCGGCCTCAAAGTCGTCTCCCCCGGCACTCCCTACGACGCCAAAGGACTGCTCAAAGCCGCCATCCGCTCCGACGACCCGGTCTTCTTCATCGAACACGCCACCATGTACCAGGTGCGCGGCGAAGTACCCCAAGAAGAGTACCTCGTCCCTATCGGCAAATCCAAAATCCAGCGCCCCGGACGGGACGCAACCATCGTGACCTACAGCAAGGGGCTGGATTGGTCGCTCAAGGCCGCCAGCCAACTCGCCAAAGAAGGCATCGAAGTGGAAGTGGTTGACCTGCGCACCCTCCGCCCGCTGGACATGGAACCCGTCATCGCCTCCGTGCAGCGCACCAACCGCGCCGTCGTCGTCGAGGAGGGCTGGCGCTCCTACGGCGTGGGGGCCGAAGTCGCCGCCCGCATCCAGGAAGAAGCCTTCGACTACCTGGACGCGCCCGTCCTGCGTATCGCCCAGAAAGAAGTCCCCCTGCCCTACAACCGCGCCCTGGAGCAAAGCGCCCTGCCCCAGGTGGCCGACGTGGTGCGCGCCGTCAAGGAGGTGCTCTGATGGCCGTCATTCTGGAAATGCCCAAACTGGGTTTCGACATGGCCGAAGGCAGCCTCGTCCGCTGGGTCAAAGCCGAAGGCGAAGCCATCCAGAAGGGCGAGGTGATTGCCGAAATCGAGACCGACAAGGCCACCGTGGAAGTGGAAGCCAACGGCAGCGGCACGGTCTACCGTCATCTCGTCGCCGAGGGGGATAGCGTCCCCATCGGCACCCCCATCGCCGTGATAACCGAAGCGGGAGAAGAGCCGGATTTGGCTGCCCTCCTGGGGGAAACCGCCCTCCCCGGGGAAACAGCACCCCCCGAAATCCCCGCGGGAACGGACTCCCTTTCAGAGGGAACGCCCTCTCTCCAGGCGGCAGCCGCTCCAAAGGGAGTACCGCTCCCCGGCGGGAGGGTCAAGGCCTCCCCCCTGGCGCGGCGCATCGCCCGCGAGCACGGCCTCGACCTGCGCTCCATCCCCGGCAGCGGCCCCGGCGGGCGCATCGTCAAGCGCGATGTCGAAGCCGCCATGCAGACCGTCGCCCACCGTCCGCCGTCTGCCGTCTCCGGTCTCCCATCCATCACCGCCCCCTCCCGCCTGCGGCAGGCCATTGCCCGCCGCATGACGGAGGCCAAGCAGCAGGTGCCGCACTTCTACGTTACCCACGAATACCGCATGGACGCCCTGCTGGCCGCCCGCAAGCGCATCAACGCCCGCCTGGAGGGCACAGGAGTCAAACTCTCGGTCAACGATTTCTTGGTCAAGGCCGCCGCGCTCGCTCTGCGGGAGTTCCCCAACCTGAACGCCTCGCTGGTGGAGGGGAACATCGTGCAGCACGGCGAAATCAACATCGGCAACGCCGTCGCCGTGGAAAACGGCCTCCTGACTGTCGTCTGCCGCAACGCCGACCGCAAATCGCTGCGCGAAATCTCCGCCGAGGTGCGCGAGATGGCGCAGCAGGTGCGCGCCGGCAAAGTGCGCTCCGAGTACATCGAGGGTTCGACCTTCTCCATCAGCAACCTGGGGATGTACGATGTGGAACACTTCATCGCCATCATCAACCCGCCCGAAGCCGCAATCCTGGCCGTCGGCTCGGCCCGGCAGGTTCCGGTGGTGGAGGACGGGCAACTGGCCGTCGGCTGGACGATGAAGGCCACCCTCTCCGTAGACCACCGCGTCAGCGATGGCGCGGAGGCCGCCCGTTTCTTGCAGGCAATGGCGCAATACATCGAAGACCCGGTCATGCTGGGGGTGTAAGCCTGTTTCTCAATTTGCCAAATCCGGCGCTTTGTGCTACACTATGCGCCGCTGTCGTACAGCACAAGCCGCGCAGAGAGCGCGGCTTGCTTTCCGTTCCCGGCAGAACGCGCTGCGCCGGGGATAATCCCGTGGAAAGGAGGATTTCTGCACATGCGCGAATACGAACTGACATTCATCGCCCATCCGGAACTGGAAGAAGCCGCTTTCGGCGAACTGGTCGAAAAAGTCCAGGGCTGGATTACCGGGGCAGGGGGCAGCATCTCCAAAGTGGACCTTTGGGGCAAACGCAAACTGGCCTACCCCATTCGCAAGCAAAACGAAGGGCAATACGTGTTTATGGAAGTGCAAATGCCCGCCGAGTTCTGCAAAGAACTGGAACGCAACATGCGCTTCACCGAACCCATCATGCGCTATCTGCTGATAGCCAAAAATTAGTTTGCGAGAAAAACGCTATGACTCGTAGCCTGAACAAAGTCCTTCTCATCGGAAGGCTCGGACGAGACCCGGAAATGCGCTACACCCCTTCGGGACGCCCCGTGACCAATTTCAGCGTGGCGACCAGCCGCTCGTGGACCAATCACGACGGCGAACGCCGCAGTGAAACCGAGTGGTTCAACATCGTCGCCTGGGGAAACCTGGCCGAAGTTTGCAAGCAATACCTGCACAAAGGACAGCAGGTGTACATCGAAGGCCGCTTGCAAACCCGCCAATGGGAAGATGCCGAAGGCAACAAGCGCACCTCTACCGAGGTGGTAGCCCACGAGATGATAATGCTGGGCGAGCGTTCCTCCAAGAGTTCCAAAGAAAGCAACACCCCACCCGAAGAAGACGAATTCCCGTTTTGATGTCGTCCCCCCGACGGCAGCCACGGATACGCAAGGAGAATTGTGCCCATGGCCCGATACCGACGTTCCTACTCGCCGCCCGCACGCACCTGCAAATGCGACGAGATTGACTACAAAAACCCCGACTACCTGAAGCGTTTCATCGACGAGAGCGGCAAAATCCGCCCGCGTCGCCAGACCGGTTTCTGCGCCAAGTGCCAGCGCAAACTGGCCCGCGAAATCAAGCGCGCCCGTCACCTGGCCTTGCTTCCCTTCACCGGCGAAGTCCTGCGCTAACCGGCAGAGACCATCACGAGGTTGCAGGGCCGGCACCCCCGCCCGCAGCCAGAGATTGCAAAAAACACGACGGGGCATAGGGCAGCCGCTCTGTGCCCCGTTTCCGTAGGAGAAGAAAATGGCAGCAAGCGCCAAAAAACGCACGTACAACAAAAAACACATCGCCCGCGCCCAGCGGGAACGTATGCAGCGCAACTGGCTGATTGGCGGCACCATCGCCGTGGTCGTCGCCGTCATCGGCCTGGTGGTGTACGGATACCTGCAACAGACCGTTCTTCTGAAGCACAAACCGGTCGCCATCGTGAACGGGGAAACCATCACGGTGGAAAAATTCCAAAAGCGGGTCCGCTACACGCGCAGCAACCTCATCAATCAGTACCAGCAATACGCCCAGATTTTGCAATACTTCGGCAACGACCCCGAATCCCCCTTCACCCAGCAATACCAGACCCAAATGCAGCAGGTCGTCGCCCAACTCAGCAACCCCATTTCCGTGGGACAGCAGACCCTCGACCAGATGGTGGACGAGGTGCTCATGCGCCAGAAGGCCGAGGAGATGGGCATCACCGTCACGGACGAGGAAGTGGAGCGCTACATCCAGGAACAGTTCGGCTACTTCCCTGACGGCGAAGCCCCCACCCCCACCGCCTACCCCACGCCGGGGCCGACCTCCACCCTCTCGCCGGAGCAACTGGCGCTGGTGACGCCCCGCCCCACCCCCACCGAAGCCCCCACCGCCTCCCCCGACCCGGAAGCCACCCCGACCGAGATTCCCGCCCCGACCCCCACGGCCACGCCCTACACCGCCG
>DRKV01000100.1 GCA_011051635.1 Chloroflexota bacterium
GGGCGCAATGTTCGTTCAGGTTGATGGAACCCAGGCAGCAATTCTCGAAGGGACCCAAGAATTGTTCTCCGCAGGGGTTGGTGGCCTCCAGGGCGTACAGGTGCGGGACGGGATTGGAGCGGTTGGCGGCATCCAGAAAGAGGAGCCCCGGCTCCCCGTTGTGGTGTGCCTGCTGCACGATTTTGTCGAATAGTTCGCGGGCGCGCACCTTCTTGTAGGTCTTCAGGGGGATACCGCGTTCCACGGCTTCCTCCAGGGTGCCGTCGAAATCGTCGTAAGCGGGGTCGTTCACGTCGGGGAAGCGCAGTTCCCATTCCTCGTCGTTCTCTACGGCGTGCATGAAAGCATCCGTGATGCCCACCGAGATGTTGAAGTTGGTGATGGCGTTTTCGTCCGTCTTGCAGGTGACGAATTCCTCGATGTCGGGATGGTCGACGCGCAGCACGCCCATGTTGGCTCCCCGGCGGCTGCCGCCCTGGGCAATCTCGCCGAAAGCCTTGTCGTAGACGCGCAGGAAGCCTACCGGCCCGGTCGCCTGCCCCGCCGAAGATTTGACCAGCGCGCCTTTGGGGCGCAGGCGGGAGAAGGCAAAGCCGTTTCCGCCGCCGGTTTGCTGGATGAGGGCCGCGTTCCGCAAGGTTTGGAAGATGCCGCTCCCATAACGTCCCATGTCGTCGCTGATGGGGAGCACGAAACACGCTGCTAACTGCCCCAGGGGGGTTCCTGCACCCGTAAAGGTGGGGGAATTGGGGAAGTAGCGCTTGGTGGTGAGCAGGTCGTAGAAGCGCTGCGCGGTGGGAAGCACATCTCCGCCCCAGGTTTTCTCTACCTTGGCGACATGATAGGCCACTCGCCAGAAGGTTTGCTCCGGTGTTTCGATGGGTTTCCCGTCGGGGCCGCGGCGCACGTAACGGCGCGTGAAGACTTGACGGGCATTCTCGGTGAGTTCCACTTTGCGCGCCCCTTTGGGCAGGGGCGGGGTGGGGAGCAGTTTCTTGCCGGGTCGTTGGCGGGTTTTGACTTTGCTCATGGTGCGTTCTCCTGAAATAACGTGATAGAGCGGGTGTGCATCATCCCTGTGGATGGCATAGAGACGCGTTGAACCAGACCCTCGGGAGGGTATTCTCAGGCTCTATGCAATTGAGGAAAGCAGGGGTGTAGAGAGAATCAGCCTTCCAACAGGCGGTCTATTTCCTCTCGAATGGAGCGCAGGTCGTCCAGGCCGAGATAGACGATAGCGTAGCGGATATAAGCCACTTGGTCGAGTTTTTTCAATCCTTCGATAACCAGGTCGCCCACCACACGGGAGGAGACTTCCGCCTTGCCCCTGGATTGTAAACTGGCCTCCACTTCTCCCACCATCCGCTCGATATCTGCTGCCGAGACAGGCCGTTTGGCGCAGGCAATCTGAATGCCGCGGAGCAGTTTGTCGCGGTTGAAAGTCTCACGGGTGCCATCCTGTTTGACAATCAATGGCGTCCCCGTGATGGGGCGTTCGTAAGTGCTAAAGCGTTTGTGGCATTGCAGGCATTCCCGGCGTCTGCGGATTCCGCCGCGAGGGTCGTGGGTGGTATCCAGGACGCGAGTACGAGGGTGTTTGCAATAAGGACAGTGCATGGAAATCGGGATGAGGGCTATAGGAAAAAAGTACCGCCAGATATGGGGGTTTGTGCAGCAAAGTCCCTGTATGTGGCGGGCGGACGGTCATTGTAGCACACACAGGGCGGTTGCGCAACGGTTGATGTTTAAAACTTTCGGTTTTTTAAGTTTGGCGCACAAATTGTTGCCTGGATGGAAATTATGAAAAATTGTTGGCTGCTTGTGCTCTCTTCGTCTCCAGGGACGGGAACCCGTTTGAAGCGGAGATTTCCCCCGATGGTGTGCTGCGGGATGCAGGGAGCGCTGCGGGCAGGACGAGAGGAACCTGCCCGCAGCATGTGGAGGGAGGTCGTCGAAAGTGTTGACCGGTGTACGAGACGCCGGTGTACCGCGCTTACTTCATGCGTTTGCGCAGGAAGGTGGGGATGTCCAGGTCGTCGGTGTTGTAGGTCTGCGGCTGGAAGGACACAGATTCCTGCTCGCGAGGCCGGGTCTCACTGGCAACACTGGCGCTGCTGGGCGGGGAGGCCTCTTGGGCAGGGCGCGGGGTGTGTTTCTCGGCGGGGCGGTTCAGGCGGCGGGGAATAGCGGCGTTGCGCTCGAAGCCGGTGGCAATCACCGTAACGCGGACGTCGTCGCCCATAGCCGGGTCTATCACCGCACCGAAAATCAGGTTGACATCCGGATGCGCGGTTTCCTTGATGATGGCTGCCGCCTGGTTGACCTCGAAGAGGGTCAGGTCGGGGCCGCCGGTGATGTTGAAGAGAATGCCGCGGGCACCGTCGATGGTGATGTCCAGTAACTGGCTGGAGATAGCCTGCTCCGCAGCCACGCGGGCGCGTTCTTCGCCGGAGCCGCGTCCCACAGCCATCAGGGCCGCGCCGCCCTCCGACATGATGGTGCGCACATCGGCGAAGTCCAGGTTGATGAGGCCGGGCACGGTAATCAGTTCGGAGATGCCCTGCACGCCTTGCAGGAGCACGTCATCGGCCACCTTGAAGGCGTCCTGCAGGTTGACGCGCTTGTCCACTATTTGCAGCAGGCGGTCGTTGGGAATGACGATGAGGGTATCAGCGTGTTCCTTCAGGCCGTCAATGCCCTTTTCTGCAGACTGGATGCGGCGGGAGCCTTCGAACATGAAGGGGCGGGTGACCACCCCGATGGTCAGGGCGCCTACGTCCTTGGCGACCTGCGCCACGATGGGGCTGGCTCCCGTGCCGGTCCCGCCGCCCATGCCCGCCGTCACGAAGACCATGTCGGCGCCTTTGAGCACGTCGTAGAGCGCCTCTGCCGATTCCTCGGCGGCCTTGCGCCCGATTTCGGGGTCGCCGCCGGAACCCAGGCCGCGAGTCAACTTCTCGCCAATCCGCACCCGCGTCTTGGCTTTGGAGAGCAGCAGGGCCTGCGCGTCCGTGTTCACGGCCACGAATTCCACACCTTGCAGCCCCTCGTCAATCATCCGGTCAACGGCATTGCAGCCGCCGCCGCCGACGCCCACTACCTTGATGCGGGCGAAGGACTCTATCTGGTTGAAATTGGGTTGATTACTCATTAGGAACCTCCTCCACAGGGGTTGGTGAGTGGGTAGGGAACAGGGATTTGGGATAAGGGATTGGGTACTGGGCACTGGGTACAGCGTACACCGCACCTCGCACGCCGCACATCGCACGTCCCAGAGTTAGGATGTTGCGGAGTTAGGAAGTTGCGCACCTCGCACGTGACACTTGATACGTGACACTTGACACATCACGGCAACAGCCGCCGCAAAAAGCGCCTCACCTGCTCCCACGAGAAGCCCGGTTCTGCGGCGCGGCGAGGGTTGGATGTATCCAATGTGTTCATCAATTGCGCC
Organism: Chloroflexota bacterium; assembly: GCA_011051635.1. Lineage (GTDB taxonomy): Bacteria > Chloroflexota > Anaerolineae > Anaerolineales > DRKV01 > DRKV01. The sequence goes on from DRKV01000100.1 coordinate 3,452, forward strand.
CAGCGCAGCAGCCCTACGCTGGTGGCGTATGCGGGAGAGTCCAGGCGGTCTACCATCCCGCTTAGATTCTCGGGTTGGGCCAGACGGACGGGAAGCCCCAGCACCCGGCTGGCAAGTTTGCGCGTCCCCGGCAACAGACTGCCTCCGCCGGTGAGCACGATTCCGGCGGGCAGCAGGCCGTCGTAGCCGGAGCGCTTGATTTCTTGCAGCAGGAGTTCGAAAATCTCGGCCATGCGCGCCTCTATGATGTGGGTCAAATCGGCGCGGCTGACCTGCAAGGGCTTCTCCTCCCCGAAGGGGCGGATGCGGAAATACTCATCGGCGCGCACCGCGCTCTTCAGGGTGTGTCCGTGCTGCTTCTTGACCTCCTCAGCCTGCTCCGGGGGCAGGCGCAGCCCGTGGGCGATATCCGAAGTAACGTGGTTACCGCCCACGTTGAGCACCGCCGTGTGCCAGATGTCGCCGTCCACGTAGATGGCTAAATCGGTGGTGCCGCCGCCGATGTCGCACACCGCCGCGCCCATCTGCCGCTCCGTCTCCGTCAGGACTGCCTCCGCCGAGGCCAGGGGATTAAGCACGAATTGTACAACATCTACCCCGGCTTCGGCAACACATTGCCGCAAATTCTCCACCGAAGCCGCCGCCGCGGTGATGATGTGCGTTTCCACCTCCAGCCGGTAGCCGTGCATCCCGATGGGCATCCGGATGCCCTCCTGCCCGTCAATGCGGAATCCGCGCTGGATTACGTGCACGATTTCCCGGTTGTGGGGCAGTGCTACGGCGCGGGCGGCGTCCAGGGCGCGCACCACATCTTCCTGTTCCACCACACCGCCGGAGATACCCACTACCCCGTTGCTGTTGCTCGAATCCACCTGCGCACCGGAAAGGCTGACCAGGGCGGCGTCAATCTCCAGCCCCGAAGTGTGCTCCGCCTTCTCCACCGAGCGGGCGATAGCCTTGCTGGCCGCGGCCAGGTCCACCACCACGCCTTTGTGCATCCCGCGTGATGGCTCGATGCCTACTCCCAGGACGTGAATCTTCTCGTCCGGGGTCAGCCGCGCCACCAGGGTGCAAATCTTGGTTGTTCCTGCGTCGATTCCAACGATGATGTTGCTTTCCATGCAGATGGCCTCACGGGGTCAACCGGTAGTAGGGAGCCTGGGGATACTCCAGACTGACCA
>DRKV01000101.1 GCA_011051635.1 Chloroflexota bacterium
ACAAGTTGACTTATGCTCCAAATGCATCACCTGACGGTAAATGGTTAGTTTTTACCTCATCGTACAGCGGATTCCAAAACTTGTTCCGCATCGACACCAATGGGTATAATCTAAAACAACTCACCGACCAGATTCAGGCGCAGTATCACGACCCCGTTTGGTCGCCTGACGGGCAATGGATTGCCTTCGTCATAGAAGGCAAAGACGAAAATACGTTGGCCTTATACAGCGTCGCGAGTAAAGAAGTTTACAAAGTACTCAGCATGCCCGGCCTGAACCACCCTGCTTGGAGACCACAACCATAGCTTTACCCACCCCCCATAGCACCCGCCTGTTCCCGCGGCTAATTGCCTTCACGCTCGCCATGAGCCTGCTGGATTTCTACCGCGGCTGGCGGGTGCTTTTCTTCTTCCTGCTCGGCGCGTGGCTGGTGGAGAAGTGGTGGGTGCGCCAACTCCGCGGCGGGCTGCGCCTGCGGCGGGAGACGCGCTTCACCTGGGCGCAGGTGGGGGACAGCATCGAAGAACGCTTCACCCTTGAGAACCACACCTTCGTTCCCGCTCTGTGGGTGGAAGTCCGCGACCAAAGCACCTTCCTGCGCGCCCCGCAAAGTCGCGTCACGGGCGTACCGGGGCGAGGCCGCGCCCGCTGGACGGTGCGGCATACTTGCACCCGCCGCGGATTGTTCACCCTCGGCCCTACCACCGTCGCTACCGGCGGTCCGCTGGGACTGCTCCCGCTGAGGCTCACCTTTCCCGAATACCGCACCCTGCTGGTAACGCCCCCCGTCGTTCCCCTCCCTCCCATCGCAATCGCCGCCGGGGGACGCGCCGGAAGGGGACGCGCCCGCGTGGCCGCCCTGGAACCCACCGTCAGCGCAGCGGGGGTGCGCCCTTACGCGCCGGGGGAATCCATGCGCCACGTCCACTGGCCGACCTCGGCGCGGCGGGATGCCCTGTACGTGCGGCGCTTCGAGAGCACTCCATCCAGTGACTGGTGGCTGCTACTCGACCTGGAGGCCCGCGCCCATATCGAGGAGGGGGAAGCCTCCACCCTGGAGTACGCCATCACACTGACCGCTTCGCTGGCGGCCCGCGGCCTGGCAGAAGGCCACGCCGTGGGGTTGAGCGCCCGCGGCAGAAAACTGGTCTGGCTGCCCCCCGCGGGGAGCGCCTTGCAGCGCCAGCGCATTCTGCACCACCTGGCCCTGGTGGAGGCCGGGGAATACCCTCTCCGCCTCATCCTGGCCCGCCTGCAAAAGGCCCTCCCCTCCGACACCAGTTTGGTGCTTATCACCGCCAACGCCGAGGGGGAATGGCTCCCGGCGCTGCTGCCCCTGGTGCGGCGCGGCCTGCGGCCTACCGTCCTGCTGGTTGACGGACGCGATTTCGGAGGGGATGCCGCTCCCGAAAAGGTACTCTCCGCCCTCGCTGCGCTGGGAATACGCGCTCACCTCATCCCCCGCAGTTTGCTGGAGCGCCCCGAGGCCGCGCCGGGCCGCGGAGGGCGCTGGCAATGGAAGACCACCCCGCTGGGGCGCGCCATCCCCGACATGCCGGAAGACATCCGTTGGAGGGAGGCGTGAGAAGTCCCCCCTGCTCCCCGATGCAGGAGAGCGGAGGCCGAAGCGGGCGCGTCCTGCTGGCGCTGGCGCTCTACCTCGCCCTGCAAAGCGTTCTGGGGTTGGGGTTGAGCGCCGCTCTGCCGGAACTGCCTCCCGGCGTGCTGTACCTGCCCCTGCTGGGGAGCGGGGCGCTCGTCTGGGGAATAGCGCAAGGGGTACACACCCCGCGTCGCGCCGCGCTGGGGAGCGCCATCCTCGCTCTCATCGCGGCCACCCTCGCCGCCGCGGTGTGGACGGGGGAAAGCCCCGCGGGGTTCTATCTGCCGCCGCTGGCTTTCGGGTGGGCGCTGGCGGCGAGTCTTCTCGGCGGCGGAGGGGCCTGGGCTACCGCGCGGCAGGGGCGCATCTGGGAAATCGTCATCGGGGAGGCTGTGCTGCTGACCGCCACCGGAGCGGCGGCAGGCGGGGGGCTGCTGACAATGGGCGTCTTCCTGGGCGTCGGCGTACTCTTCCTGCTGGGGGAGACGCACATCCGGCGGGAGCGGGAATGGGAGGCCCGGGGCGTGGATTACGCCACCGACCTGCGCCTGGATACCGCCCTGACCGCACTGGGTTTGAGCGTCCTCCTGACCGCCGCGGCGCTGACCTTCTCCATCCCTGCCCCGCGGCCCGCATGGCGCGCCCTTGCCCCCCTCACCGACCCACTGCGCGCCCGCATCCAGCGCATCAACCGGGCGGCAGGGTTGCATCCCGCCGCCGAGGCCGCCGGGGAGGGCGCGGAGGGCACATTCGCCTTCGCGCAACCGGCGGGGCTGCCGCGGCAATACCTGCTGGGCAGCGGCCCGGAATTGGCAGAAATTCCGGTAGCGAGCATCCGCCTGCAAATTCCCGCCGCGCCGGCCCCCCTGCCGCTCTACTGGCGCAGCGGCACCTACGACCGCTACACGGGGCAGGGCTGGACGCGGAGCGGGGGCGAGACAGTCCCCTGGCGCAATCCCGACCGCCTCCCGGAGGGGGAGAATCTGGTGTGGCAGGAGGTGAGGTACCTGCGGGGGGAGCCGCCCTTCCCCGTGCTGGCGCTGGGTACGGTGCGCTATCTGGACGGCAGGGCCCAGGCGCTGACACAGCCGCCCGAGACCGCTTACGCTCTGCACACGCCGGCGGACGCCTATCGGGTATGGAGCGCGCCGCCCCTGGCCACCCCGACGCAATTGCGGGCCGCGCCGCGACAATACCCGGCTTGGGTGCGGGAACGCTATCTC
>DRKV01000102.1 GCA_011051635.1 Chloroflexota bacterium
ACCGTACTCCATCCCGTTGTTTTCGGGGCCGACTTCGGGGATGACCATCGTCTTGTAGGTGAAGGCGGGCATCATCACCCGCGGGCAAGCCGTCAACAGCGCTCCCAGCAAAGTCTCTGCGCCGCCGTGTACCTCTCCAAAGGCGGAAAGCGAGGCGTGGGCAATCACCGGCGCGTCGGGCGGGATGTTCAACTGGCGGATGGATTTGAGCAACTGGCGAAAAGTCAACATCGGTTACTGTCCCTTCCACACGGGGGCGCGTTTTTCAAGGAAGGCCTGCATACCTTCCTTCTGGTCTTCGGAAGCAAAGCAGAAATAGAAGGCGCGGCGTTCATCGGCCAGGCCGTCGGAGAGAGATGTCTCGAAGGCGTGGTTGACGGCCTCTTTGCCGAAGCGCACCGCCAGGGGGGCGCGGGCCGCGATTTGCTGCGCCAGTTCGAGGGCCTCTTCCAGGTAACGCTCCACCGGCACAACCCGATTGACCAGCCCAAACTGGAGGGCCTCCTGCGCCGTCAGGCGGCGGTCGTTGAGCACAATTTCCATCGCCAGGACTTTGCCCACGGCCCGCGTCAGACGCTGCGTGCCCCCCGCCCCGGGGATGACCCCCAGGTTGACCTCCGGCTGACCGAAACGGGCGCTCTCGGAGGCCACCACCATATCGCACGACATGGCTAATTCGTTGCCCCCGCCCAGACACCATCCCGACACCGCTGCGATGACCGGCTTTTTGATGCTGCGGATGCGGTCGAAGGTATCGATGTAGCCGTTGGTCAGCATCTCCACCGCCGAAGCCTGAGACATTTCCTTGATGTCCGCGCCGGCGGCAAAAGCGCGTTCGTTCCCCGTCAGCACGATGGCCCCGATGGAGTCATCGGCATCGAAGGCCTCCAGCGCAGCCATGATTTCAGATACCATCACGCTGTTGAGGGCGTTCAGCGCCCTGGGGCGGTTGAGGCGAATCAGGCCGACGCGGCCCTGGATTTCTGTCAAGATGGTTTCGTAAGCGGGCATGGGATTCCTCCTCTTTCATAGTGCCGATGCGGTTCCGCGAAGCGGGAAAATTATACCATTCCACGCATTACCGAGACCTGACGGGTTTGCGAAACCCGTCAGGTCTTTCGCCTCCCATTGGTGAAATCGTCTCACATCTGTGCAAATTTCTCTTGACATCTGCGCTTCGTTCTGCTACCATCATGGTATATTTCGTGAAATCGTTTCACAAATGTGAAATCGGGCGTCGCCGAGGCGGCTTGTTCTCGCACTTCTTGCGGGATGTCATCCACGGAGCCGCCTTTGCCAGTTTTTTGTTCTTCAGGAGGAATCACAATGTTCGAATACATGAGTTGGGGCAAGCGCAACCGCATCCGGCAAATTGTGGCCGCGGACGACCGCTGCCTGATGCTTGCGATTGACCACGGTTATTTCATGGGCCCCACCCACGGGATGGAAGTGCCCGCCGACGCCATCGCTCCCCTGCTGCCGCACATCGATTCGCTGATGCTCAGTCCGGGGATTCTCAATTTTTCGGTAGACCCCAAATTGCGGGGCATCGGCTGGGTGCTGCGGGCTTCCGGGGCCAATTCGGTGCTGGAACCGGACATCGACAACGAAGGCATGATTTTGAGCGCCAAACAGGCGGTGCGCCTGAACGCCTCGGCCATTGCCGTTTCCATCTACGTGGGGGCGGAACACCAGCACCAGACGCTGCTCAACCTGGCGAAGGCCATCGAAGACGCCGCCGAATACGATTTGCCCGTCCTGGGGGTCACCGCGGTGGGCAAGAAACTCAAGGACAAAAAAGAAAAGCGCTATCTGGCGCTGGCTTCCCGGATTGCCGCCGAGTACGGGGCGGACATCGTGAAGACTTACTACTGCGAGGGCTTCGAAGAAGTGGTTACCAAATGCCCGGCTCCCATCGTGGTGGCCGGCGGCCCCCGGCTGGATACTTACAAAGACGTTCTCGAATTGACCTACCGCTCCATCCAGGAGGGCGCCATCGGGGTGGATATGGGGCGCAATGTGTGGCAGTCCGAGCATCCCGCCGCCATTTTGCAGGGCGTGCGCGCCATCATCCACGCCAACGCTACCGTCAAAGAAGCGCTGGAACTGGTGGAGAGTTTGGCAAACGAAAGCACGCGGCGCAAAGACCTGTTCGAAGTCACCCAGGAAGACATTGCCGTCAGTTCCATTCACTGACCTCACGAAGCACGGGGCTGGGGCCGGATGAGGCCTCAGCCCCCGTTCGGAGAAAGTTCGTATGCGCGATGAGAATGAGCGAATAGCCTACCTGGCCCGGATTGCCAGGCAGCACTACGAAGAAGGCATCTCCCAGGAAGACCTGGCCGCGGAACTGGGCCTGCCGGTGGAGGAGGTCGCCCGCCTGATTGCCGAGGCCGAAAGCAAGGGCGTGGTGAACGTCCAGGTGCGTTCTCCGTGGCGCACCAACCCGGCGCTGGAGGAAGAACTCATCAAGAAGTTCAACCTCAAGGACGCCCGCGTTCTGGTGCGCGGGAACCGCACCTACGAGGAGATGGTGGAGGGGCTGGGGTTGCTGGCCGCCCAATACTTCGCCGATATTCTCACCCCGCACGCCATCATCGGCATCTCGTGGGGGTCGGCGCTGCACCACATGATTCAGGCCTTGCCTTCCCGCCACCTGCCGGAAGCAGAGGTAGTGCAATTGATTGGGGCTACCGGAGCGGAGAACATCTCCACAGACGGCCCCATGCTGGCCCAGATGCTGGCTGAACGCATAGGGGCGCGGGCGCGCTACCTGCATTCGCCCCTCATCGTGGAGAGCGAAGCCGGGCGCAACGCTCTGTTACAGGAGCGCAGCATCCGGCAGACCCTCTTGCGCGCCGAGCAAGCCGACATCGCCCTGGTGGGCATCGGCACCACCAATCCGGCGCTCTACAGCCTGCTGCGAGCGGGATACGTAACCCGCGAGGAACTGGATGCAATTCGGGCAGCCGGGGCGGTGGGCGATGTGTGCGCCCAGCACTATTCGGCAGATGGAGAATGGCTCGACATCAGCATCAACCGCCGGGCGGTGGGGGTCAGTTTGCACACCCTGGGCAAGATTCCGACCGTCATCGGGGTGGCAGGCGGCGCAGAAAAGGCGGAGACTATCCTGGGGGCCTTGCGCGGTCAGCACGTCAACGTGCTCATCACGGATGACGAGGCCGTGGAACGGCTGCTGGCCCTGGATGCGGGAATCCCTGAAAGGGCTGCGCCCTCTTCCATAACGGAAGCCGCTCAAAGGCCGCTGGTCTCCCTCAAGGGAATCTGGAAGGTCTTCAACGGGGTTCCGGTGCTTCATGGGGTGGATATCGAACTGATGCCCGGAGAGATTCACGCCTTGCTGGGCGGCAACGGCTCCGGGAAATCCACACTGATGAAGGTGCTCTCCGGGGTGTACACTGCCGACGCGGGGGCGATTGAACTCAACGGCGTGCCGGTGGAGATTTCGGGACCGGCGGAAGCCCACGATTTGGGGATTTACTATGTCCCTCAAGAGCCGAAGATTTTCGCCCATCTCTCGGTGCAAGAGAACCTGCTTTTGGGGATGGACGAGACGAACAAGGCGGAGGCGGTTGCCAAAATCCGGCGTCTGGCGCAGGAAATCGGCTTCGACGGCGACATTCAGGCCGCGGCAGGCTCGCTCAACATCGCCAACCAGCAATTGCTCGAAATCATCCGCGGACTGCTGCGCGACGCGCAGGTGCTGATTTTGGACGAACCGACCTCCACCCTGACTTTCCGGGAGGTGGGAGCGCTGTTTGAGCGGATGCGGCATCTCGCCCAACAGGGCATCGGGATTTTCTTCATCTCTCACCGCCTGAACGAAATCCTGGAAATTTCAGACCGCATCAGCGTGCTGCGGGAGGGGCGCTTCGTGCTCCACGCCCGCACCTCCGAAGTGACGACGCGGGATTTGATTCGCGCCATGCTGCCCGAACAGGCCCTGGCGGAAGAGGCGCAGGAAGCCCCCCGCGAACGCGCTGCTATCCGCACGGGGAAAGATGTCCTGCGGGTGGAGAATCTCTCGGGGGAGGCTTTTCGCGATGTTTCGCTGGAAGTGCGCGCCGGAGAGGTGGTCGGGCTGGCCGGCCTGGTGGGTGCCGGACGAACAGAACTGGCCCGGGCCATTCTCGGCATCGAGCAGGAAACTGCTGGCCGGGTATGGATAAACGGCGTGGAAGCGACAAAACGCTCTCCGGCGCGCTGCCAGAAATTGGGGCTGGTTTACGTCCCCGAAGACCGCCACGCCCACGGCATTTTTGCCGACCTGGCTTACCCGTACACGACTACCGCCAGCATCCTGGAACGCCTGGGGCGCTGGTTCCTCTCCGCCCGCCAGGAAAAGCATATCGTGGAAGATTTCGTCCGCCGTCTGCAAATCAAGACCCGGGAATACACCCAGGCCATCAGCACGCTTTCCGGAGGCAACCAGCAGAAGGTTGTGCTCTCCAAAGCCCTGGCCGGAGACCCGAAGGTGATTATCCTGGACGAGCCGACCCGGGGCGTAGATGCTCAGGCGCGGCAGGATGTCTACCGCCTGATTGAGGCCCTCAAAGCCGAAGGGGTGGGGATTTTGATGATTTCATCGGACATCGAGGAGGTCATTCAGGTTTCCGACCGGGTGCTGGTCATGTTCCACGGTTCCATCGTGGATGAACTCAACCGTTCCGAGTGTCAGATTGAGCGCATTACGGCGGCTTCTTTTGGAGTGAAAAGCACATGATGGATTTGCCTCGCTTTGCCAAGCAGCGTGAAATTCTGGTTCTGCTGATACTGGCCGTATTGGTCGTGCTGGTTGGGGCCATCAACCCTTCGTTCTTGCAGGCGGCTACGCTGCTTTCCATCCTGAACAGCAGTCTGATTCTCATCCTGGTATCTATCGGCGAAACCTTCGTCATCCTCACGCGGGGCATCGATGTCTCAGTGGGGGCCAGCATGGGGTTGAGCGCCGTCATTCTGGGCATGACTCTGAACGCCGGCGTGCCGCTGCCCGTCGCCATCCTGCTGGCTATCCTGACGGGGGCACTGGCGGGGCTGGTAAACGGGGTTGGGGTAGCCTACATCAAAATCCCCCCCATCATCATGACCCTCGGCACGCTGGGAACCTACCGCGGCCTGATGCTGATTATCACGGGCG
>DRKV01000103.1 GCA_011051635.1 Chloroflexota bacterium
CTTTCCAACAATGGGAGCATCCAGATGCACCTTGTCGAAAACCGCGATGAGCTGTTCTTCGCGCAGGGAAAGCGGCTCTTGAATGCGTTTCTCGGCCAGGGATGCATATTTTTCGATGATTTCGTAGCCGACGTAGGGCCTCCCCAAATGGCGGGCTACCTTCAATGTTTGCCCGGAACCTGCGAAGGGGTCCAGCACCAGTTCGTCGGGATACGAGTACAGGGAAATCAGGCGATAAGGGATTTCTTCGGGATAGGGAGCAGGGTGGTCAATGATGTTCGGCGGCACGGGAGCAATGTGCCAGATGCTGTTGGCAATATCCATCGTGAACAGGCGGTTGATGGGGTAACGAGCGTTTTCCTTCTCGGTTGCAGAGCGACCTTCGTAAATTTTAGGCCCCGGCTTCCGAAAGAGCAGAATGTATTCGTTCATGATGTTGGGGTAGAAATACCCCGGAAACGGCTTCTGGATGCTCACGCCGGCCCGCTTGACCCCCGCCGTGCATTTGTGCCAGATGATGTCTTGATGGAATTCCCAGCCCCGGCGCGTCAGGCGGCTGGTGAAATCAAAGGGGACGGGGTACAACCGCCCCTCCAACAGCACCGTACCAATCACGACAGCGCAAAAACCACCGGGTTTTGTGACCCGCAGCACCTCGTCAAAGATGCCGTCCAGCCAGGCAAGATATTCCTCGTACCCCTGAAAACCGCTGGCATAGCCTCGCGTGCGGTAATACTGGGAGCTGTCATCGGCATGGCGGTCATAGTCAATCGCGTTCCAATACGGCGGCGAAGTGACCGTCAGGGACACGCTCTCATCGGGCAGTTCGGGCATGTGCTCACAAGAATGGGGGTAGATAACGTTCACAGGACAGGAAACTCCTTTGCCGACAGGCGGATTGTGGGAGAACTGTTCCCCACGACCCGGCAAGCTTATAGCTGAAACAGGTTTTTGGTCAAGAGCTGCCCCCTGATAGAGAGCACGCATGTTTTGCAGAATGGCGGCGGGAACATCTGCGCCTACCAGCCGGGCCTTCCACAAAGGCAGCAGCCGTTGAAGTTCATGCGTTTTTCTGCGTCAATCAGCGTGCATCAGCGTCATCTGCGTTCTCCGAGCAGCTTTTCTACATTTCTTGAGTGCTCTCCCCTGATATAATTCGGCGCATGAAAACGGCCTTCTACCTCCTGCAAACCATGCGCCCCAAACAGTGGGTGAAGAACGGGCTGCTCTTTGCGGCTCTCTTTTTCGACCGTAAATTCCACCCCAAGTACCTGGGGGATGTACTCGTCACCGTCGGCGGCTTCATCGTCTTCTGCATGCTCGCCAGCACCGTTTACCTCGTCAACGACCTGAGCGACCTGGAGGCCGACCGCCAGCACCCCCGCAAAAAATACCGCCCCCTCCCCGCCGGGAAACTCCCGCCCGCTACCGCCCGCATCGCGGCCCTCATCCTGCCCCTCCTGGCGCTGCCCGCCGCCTGGAGCCTCGACCCCGACCGCGGCTTCTTCATCATCGCCCTCCTGTACCTCTTCGGCAACCTGGCCTACTCCCGCTGGCTCAAGCACATCCCCCTTCTGGATGTCCTCCTCCTGGCCGGCTTCTACGTCCTGCGGGTCGGCGCGGGCGTCAGCCTGATTACCGTAACCCGCTTCTCCCCCTGGCTGTACCTGTTCACCACCTTCCTGGCGCTCTACCTGGGCATCGGCAAACGCCGCGCCGAACTCTCCGCTATGGCCGAAAACGGCGGCAGAACGCGCCGCGTCCTGGAAGGCTACACCCTGCCCTTTCTCGACCAATTGCTGATGCTCGATTCGGCCATGGCGCTGATGACCTACAGCCTCTACACCTTCTCGGCCCCCAACCTGCCCGAAAACCACGCCATGATGCTCACCATCCCCTTCGTGCTCTACGGCGTCTTCCGCTACCTCTACCTGGTACAGGTGCGCGGCGTGGGCGAGGCCCCCGAAGAAGTCCTCTTCGAAGACCGCCCCATGCAACTGGCTATTGCCTTGTGGGGCTTCAGCGTCCTCCTGATTTTCTACATCTTCTAACCCCGCAACTCCCTAACCCCGCAACCCCCTAACCCGCGCCCCCGCATGCCCGCCTTCACCGCCACCGCCCCCGGAAAAATCATCCTCCTCGGCGAACACGCCGTTGTGTACGGCCAGCCCGCCATCGCCGTGCCCGTGACCCAGGTCCAGACGCGCGCCATTGTGACCCCAAAACCCGGTGGAAGAGAATTCCGGGTGATTGCGCCCGCTGTGGGAGTAGATTCCCCCTGGGATTCCCTGCCCCCCGAAAATCCGCTCCGGGCCGCCCTTGAGGGGGTCTGCCGCTCCCTGGGGGTGACGCGCCTCCCCGCAGGCCGCCTGCAAATCACCTCCACCATCCCCGTAGCCGCGGGACTGGGGTCGGGCGCGGCGGTCTCCGTAGCGCTTATCCGGGCCGTGAGCGCCTTTCTCGGCGAGGGGCTGCCCGACGAGCAGGTCAACGCCTTGGCCTACGAAGTGGAGAAAATCCACCACGGCACGCCTTCGGGGATTGACAACACAGTTGTGACCTACGCCCGCCCGGTCTATTTCGTCAAGGGGAAACCGGTGGAAACCTTTCGGGTCGGCGCGCCCTTCACCCTGGTGATTGGCGATACCGGCATCCCCGCCCCCACAAGGGAAGCCGTCGGCGACGTGCGCCGGGGCTGGCAGGCCGAACCGCAGCGTTACGAGCGCGCCTTCGCCGCCCTGGGGAGTCTGACGCGCACCGCCCGCCGACTCATCGAGCGCGGCCAGATAGAGCGCATCGGGTCGCTGCTGGACGAAGCCCATCACTGGCTCTGCGAAATCGGCGTCTCGCACCCCAAACTGGATGCCCTCGTGCAGGCCGCCCGTCAGGCCGGGGCGCTGGGTGCAAAACTCTCCGGCGGAGGGCGGGGCGGCAACATGATTGCGCTGGTAGAAGGGGACGCGGCGGAGGCCGTCGTCTTGGCTATACGCAAGGCAGGGGCGGAAAG
>DRKV01000104.1 GCA_011051635.1 Chloroflexota bacterium
CCGTAACTGGGTGATTGGGTAACTGGGTGATTGGGCATCCCCCTAACTTCGCACCCCCTACCCCGCAACACCCTAACCCGCAACTTGCAAACTTTCAAACTTTCGAACTTCCCCACTTTCAAACCTCCCCGGAGCCTCCCATGTCCTCTACTCCCCTTCGTCGCGGCCTGTACTTTGAAGAATTTGAAATCGGTCAAAAAATCGTCACCGCCGGGCGCACTGTCACCGAAGCGGATGTCGTCGGGTTTGCCGGCCTCTCCGGCGACTACAACCAGATGCACGTGGACGCCGAGTACAGCAAGAACACCCCCTTCGGCAAGCGCGTCGCCCACGGCCTGCTGGTGCTCTCCATCGCTTCCGGCCTGGCCGTGCAGACCGGCATCCTGGAAGGCACGGTGATTGCGTTTCGTGAAATCAACTCCTGGAAGTTCTCCCGCCCCGTCTACCTGGGCGACACCGTCCACGCCGTGCTGACCGTCACCGAAACCAAACCCGCGCCCCGGCTGGGCGGCGGCTCGGTGCTCATCCGCATCGATGTGCGCAACCAGGAGAACAAATCGGTGATGAAAGGAACCTGGACGGTGCTGGTGCTCAGCCGTCCCGAAGCCCCCCATGCCTGACGAGAACGCCCCTCTCCCCGCCTCCGAAGAAGAAGACGCGCGGCGGCGATTCCGCCGTCTCTTGCAGGAGGCCGAAGAAGTAGAAGAAGAATTGGGCGCCGGGCTGCCCACCCTCTCGATGGACGCGGAGCCCCCGCAGGAACCCGTCGCGGAATCTCCGCCCGCCCTGCTGGAGGGCCTCACCGAGGAGATGGAAGCCCTGGAAGCGGAGACGCGTCCCGCGGAGGTGCAGCCCCCCTCCGGCGCCCGGTTGCAGGATTCCCTTGAAGCGGCCGCCGCTCCCCCGGGCGCCGCGCCCCCCGAAAGGGAGTCCGCTCCCCGCGCTGCCCTGGAGGATACGCAGCCCCGCAAAGCGCATCCCCTTCCCTCCGGCTACGAGGCCACCCTCCCGCCCCCTCCCGGCGCAGTTCCCCCTCTCAAGCCCCCGCGGGTGGACGCCTCCGGAATGCCCCTGCCGCGCCGCGTCGAACAGGAAGACCTCGGCGCGACCCGCGTCTCCCCGGCGGCCTACAGCCCTCCGCCGCCCCCGCCGCAGGCCGCCCCGCCCGCTCCCGCCGCTCCCTCCCCGCCTGCCGTCCCCGGATGGCGGCGCAGCCTGGGATGTCTCCTCCGCCTCTCCATCCTCGGCCTCTTCGTGGTGGTCATCCTGGGGCTGCTGGGAGCCTCCATCGGCCTGTACCAGTACTATCAGATTGCCTCCACCCTGCCGGATGTCGCCACCCTGCGCCAGCGGGCGGCCAAATTCGAGACCACCCGCATCCTCGACCGCAATGGGAACGTCCTCTACGAGGTGATTGACCCCTCCGCCGGGCGGCGCACCTACGTCACGCTGGATAAAATCTCGCCCTATCTGGTGGCGGCCACGATTGCCACCGAAGACAAGGGTTTTTACTCGCACCCCGGCTTCGACCCCGTGGCCGTGTTGCGCGCCCTGTGGCAGAACTACACCAGCGGGGAGGTCGTTTCGGGGGCTTCCACCATCACCCAGCAGTTGGCGCGCATCCTGCTTTTGGGGCCGGAGGAGCGTTTCGAGCGTTCCTACCGCCGCAAAGCGCGGGAAATCATCCTGGCCGCCGAAATCACCCGCCGCTACTCCAAAGACGAAATCCTGGAACTGTACCTCAACGAAATCTACTACGGCAACCTGGCTTACGGAGTGGAGGCCGCCGCCGAGACCTACTTCGGCACCAGCGCCGACAAACTCACCCTGGCGCAGGCCGCTTTCCTGGCCGGCCTGCCGCAGGCCCCCTCCGTCTACGACGTTTACACCAACCGCGATGTCACCCTGGAGCGCACCGAGCAGGTGCTGGTGCTCATGTTCCAGGCCAGTCAGGAGCAGGGCTGCATTTACGTCAGCAACAACCAGCAGCCGGTCTGCGTGGATGCGGTGGCCGCGGCCCAGGCGCTGGAGGAACTCCGCCAGTACACCTTCCACAACCCGGATGTGCAAATCCGTTACCCCCACTGGGTCAACTACATCCGCAGCCTTCTGGAAAGCCAGTTCGACCCGCAGACGATTTACCGCTCCGGCTTCACCGTTTACACCACCCTCGACCCCGGCCTGCAGGATGCCGCTCAGCAGATTGTCCGGGAGCAGATTGCCCAACTGACAGCCAATCACGCCACCAACGGGGCGCTGGTCGCCATCCGGCCCTCCACGGGCGAGATTCTGGCGATGGTCGGCTCGGCGGATTACGAAAACGCCGAGATTGACGGGCAGGTCAACATGGCGCTGGCCCCCCGGCAGCCGGGTTCTTCCATCAAGCCTTTCACCTACCTGGCCGCTTTCGAGAAGGGCTGGACGCCCGCGACCCTCATCTGGGACGTCCCCTCCGAGTTCCCGCCCTCCGGCGACCCGGCGGACCCGCGTCCGCCCTACAAGCCGGTCAACTACGACGGCAGGTTCCACGGCCCGGTGACGGTACGGACCGCGCTGGCGAATTCGCTCAACATTCCGGCGGTCAAGGCGCTCCAGTTCGTGGGCATCTACGACGACGCGACCCTGCCCGGCGAGCAGGGACTGGTCGCGATGATGAAGCGCCTGGGCATCACCACCCTGACGCGGGATGACTACGGCCTGGCGCTGACCCTCGGCGGCGGGGATGTCACCCTCCTGGAGCACACCGCCGCCTTCGCGGTGCTGGCAAACGGGGGGCGGCGCGTCCCGCCGGTGGCTATCACCCGCATCGAAGACCACAACGGCAACGTTCTCTACGAGTACCAGCCTCCCGCCGGGGAACAGGTGCTGCGTGCCGAGCACGTCTTCCTGATTTCCGACATCCTCTCGGACAACGAAGCGCGGGCGATGGAGTTCGGGCGCAATTCGGTGCTCAACCTGCCCTTCCAGGCCGCCGCCAAGACGGGCACGACCAACGATTTCCGCGACAACTGGACGATGGGCTACACCCCCGACATCGCCGTGGGCGTGTGGGTGGGCAACGCCGACTACACCCCCATGCAGAACACCACCGGTCTGACCGGCGCGGCCCCCATCTGGTCGCAGTTCATGCAGACCGCCGTCCGGCAACTCACCGGCGGCAACCCGACCGGTTTCGTCAAGCCCGCCGGGGTGGTGCAGGAGACCATCTGCGCCATTTCGGGGACGAAGCCTTCCAAGTGGTGCCCCGAACAGCGGGTGGAGTACTTCGCCGCCGACCAGCCGCCCCTCTCCAAAGACCACGATTTGTGGCAGAAGGTGCTGATTGACACCTGGACGGAGAAACTGGCCGGCCCGCAGTGTTCCGGTTTCACCGATGAAAAGTTCGCCCTCAACGTGGATGACCCCGATGCCCGCCGCTGGATAAAGAAGACCGACGAAGGGCGCGCCTGGGCCGAGGCGATGGGCTTCCCGAAGAAAAAGTTGTTCTTCGTGCCCCGCGCACAGTGTACCGCCGATGACCCGCGTCCCAAACTGGCCTTTGCCGCCCCCGCGGAGGGAGCCGTCGTCACGGCCAGTCCGCTGGACATCTACGCCCAGGTGGATGCCACCGCCAACTTCGGGAAGTACCGCCTGGAGTACGGCATAGGCGAAAATCCCTCCAAGTGGGAACTGCTGGACAAGAGTAAGCAAAGCGTTCCCCAGCCGGATAAAATTTACTCCTGGGATGTGAGTGAATTGCCCCCCGGCCCGGTGACGCTGCGCCTTTACATGGAGAGCACCGAAGGGACCTACGCCGAAATCCGTTTGCACCTGGATTTGCAGGTTCCCACCCCCACCCCGACCCCGACGCCCACTACAACCACCACCC
>DRKV01000105.1 GCA_011051635.1 Chloroflexota bacterium
ACGGCAGGGGCTTTCGCCGTCACGCTGGGCGCGGGGGCGGGCTGGCTGCTCCTGCAAGGCAACGCCGACATGGAACGCCTGTTGACGATGGTGCGCGCTTTCGCCCTCATGGGGCTGTGGGGACTGGGGGCCGGCCTGCTGACCATCTTCCACCCGCAGCCGCGCCGGGAGGGGGCGAAGCATCTGCCCCCGCGCCTGTTCCCCTGGCTGGCGACGGGGTGGCTGGCGCTGGACTTGCTGACCGCCGCCTGGGGGCTGGCCCCCTCCGTGCCGCTCTCCTTCTATAGCCGGGGAGCGGTCTCCGCCCCGCAGGTGCGCGCCGCCCTGGAGACCAGCGGAGGCCGCCTGTTCCTGCCCGCCGAAGACGAGCGCGAACTCAAATTCGAGCGTTTCTTCCGCTTCCCCGATTTCCACGCCGTGGCGGACTGGGACACCCTGCGCGACACGATGCTGCCCGACCTGTTCCTGGCGGAGGGCATCGCCAGCGCCAACAACTTCGACCCCCTCCTGCCGGCGGAGTACGTCCGCTGGACGGAGACGCTGGCGGAGGCCCCGCCCTCCCTGCGGGAGTGGATGCTGAACCGCATGGCGGTTTCGGTGGTAGAAAGGGCAAATCCCCCTGTTCCCGGGGCGGAGGCGTCCTTCCAAACGCGGGAGAGCCTTCCCCGCTGGCGCTGGGAGCCTTGCGGGCGCGTCCTGGAGGAGGAGGCCGCCTGGGAGGCGGTGCGGGCAGCCCCTCAGGGGACGGTCATCCTTTCGGGAGCGCAGGCACCCCCAAAGGGCGCGTGTTTCCCGCCGGGAGCCGCGCGCATCTCCAAAATAGCGGAATCCCCTCAGGGTCTGCGCTTTCAGGTACAGACGGAATCCCCCGGCTGGTTCATCCTGGCCGATGTGTGGTACCCTCAATGGCAGGCCCGCCTGGACGGCGAGCGCGTCCCCCTGTGGAAGGCCGATACGCTCTTCCGGGGCGTATATCTCCCCGCCGGGGAGCACGAAGTGGCCTTCGTGTACCGCCCCTGGTGGCGGTGGAGCATCCTTTTGAGCCTGGCCGCGCTGGCGCTGCTGGCGCGGGCAGATGGCGCAGGACAACTGCGAGCAGTTGTCCCACAGCGCAGCATCCCCGCAAGGGAACCAGTCGCCGGGATTGAACATCCCCAGAAACCGAGGAAAAACCATGAGCCTTGTGCAAAATTTCGCCGAGAAATTGACGGCTAACATCGAGAAAGTCATCGTCGGCAAACACCAGACGGTGGAGATGGCGGTCATCGGGCTGCTGTGCGAGGGGCATTTGCTCATCGAGGACGTGCCCGGCGTGGGAAAGACCATGCTGGCGCGCAGTCTGGCGAAATCGCTGGGATGCACTTTCCGGCGCATCCAGTTCACGCCCGATATGCTGCCCAGCGATGTGACCGGCGTCTCGATTTTCAATCAGGTCAGCCGTCAGTTTGAGTTCCGCCCCGGCCCGGTGATGGCGCAGGTGGTGCTGGCGGATGAAATCAACCGCGCCACGCCCAAGACGCAGGCCGCTCTGCTGGAGGCGATGGAGGAACGGCAGGTGACGGTGGACGGCGTGACCCACGACCTGCCGACGCCTTTCCTGGTGCTGGCGACCCAGAACCCCATCGAGTACGAGGGCACTTTCCCGCTGCCCGAAGCGCAGTTGGACCGCTTTTTGCTGCGCCTCAGCCTGGGGTATCCCTCCGAGGAGGAAGAAATCCGGGTGATGGAGGAACAGCAGCGGGAGCATCCCATCCACGCTCTGGAGGCCGTGGTGCAGGAGGAGGAAATCGAAGCGGCACAACGGGCGGTGCGGGAGGTGTTCGTCTCGGATGCGGTCAAGCGCTACATCATCGCGCTGGTGCGCGCCAGCCGCAGGCATCAGGACGTTTATCTGGGGGCAAGTCCGCGCGGCTCGCTGGCGCTGTACCGCGGCGGGCAGGCGCGGGCGGCCATCCGGGGGCGGGAATTCGTTCTGCCGGACGACATCAAAGCCCTGGCGCAGGCCGCCCTGGGACACCGCCTCATCCTGACCCCGGCGGCGCGCCTGGCGGACATCACGCCGGAGCAGGTGGTGAAGGAAATTCTGGAGAATACGCCTGTGCCGGTGAGGGGCAGGGAGTAGGGAGCAGGGATTGGGGAGCAGGGGACGGCGGGAAGGTGTCAGTAGTCAGTCGCCAGTCCCTAATCCCCAATCCCTAGTCCCAAATCCCCAATCCCAAATCCCTAATCCCCCAGTCACCCAATTACCCAGTCACCCAATCACCCTCTCCCCATGTCCTCCGGTCTCCGTATCGTCCTCCTTCTCCTGGCGCTCAGTTTGTTCAGCGGCGCGGTGACCGGCGCGGGAATCTACTACCGCCTGTCCTACCTGTGGATTCTCTTCCTGGCCGCCAACTGGGGCTGGGCGCGCCTGACGCTCTGGGGGCTGAAGGCGGAACGCCAGGCCCGCACCCTGCGCGCCGAGATGGGACAGGTCTTTGAGGAGCGCTTCACCCTCCACAACCGGCGTTCCCTGCGCCGCCTGTGGGTGGAGGTGCGGGACGAATCTCCCCTGCCGGGCGGGCGCAGTTCGCAAGTCTTCACCAACCTGGGGGGCATGGAGAGCCGTTCGTACATCTCCCGCACCCTCCTGCTGCGGCGGGGCGTCTTCCCCCTGGGGCCGACCGTCCTGGCAAGCGGCGACCTGTTCGGCCTCTTCCCCGTGGAAAAATCCTTCCCGGCGCAGAGCAGTTTGATGGTTTACCCCCGCATGGTTCCCGTGCGCGCCTTCCCCGAACCGGCAGGGATGCTCCCCGGCGGCGAAGCGGTGCGCCGCCGCACGGTGCAGATGACCCCCAACGCCGCCGGCGTGCGGGAATACGCCCCCGGCGACCCTCTCAACCGCATCCACTGGCCGACCACCGCCCGCCGCGAGCGCCTGATGGTCAAGGAATTCGACCTCGACCCGCGGGCGGATGTATGGCTCTTTTTGGATGGGGAGGCCGCCGTGCAGGCGCGCCGCCCCTGGAAGGTGGATTTCGACGTGCGGAGCCTGTGGATGGTCGGTGAGTTTTCCATGCCGCCGGAGACGGAGGAGTACGCCGCCTGCATTGCCGCTTCGCTGGCGCGTTACTACCTCCAGAAGCGCCGCGCCGTGGGGCTGGTAGCCCACACCCGCGCCCCGGATATCCTGCCCCCCGAACAAGGCAGCCGCCAGTTGCACAAAATCCTGGAGCGGCTGGCGCTGTGGGAGGCTTCCGGACAGCTCTCCCTCTTCGGGGTGGTGGAGGCGCAGGCGCGGCATCTGGGGCGCGGCAGCACCGCCGTGCTCATCACCCCCTCCCCGCGGCTGGACATCGCCCTGGCCGCCGAGACGCTCCGCATCCGCGGCCTGCGCCCCGTGGTCGTCCTCCTGGAACACGCCTCCTTCGGGGGGGAGCAGGACAGCCGCGCTCTGGGGCAGCGTCTGGCCGCCATGCAAATCCCGCTGCGGGTCATCGCCGAGGGAGATTCGGTAGAAGCGGCGCTTTCCGGGGGATGAGCGGGCGCGTTCCTTGCGATTTTGTGGTAATCTCAAGGTGCTAAACAGGTGACAAAAACCATGAAACGCTTTCTCCCCTTCCTTCTCTCGCTGCTGTTCCTGAGCGCCCTGGGACTGGCGCTTTCCCGCTTCTCCGGCGCACAGGCCGCCCAGGGAACCCCCACCCCCGGAGCGCCTCCCTCCCTGCCGGAGAACCTTTCCTACCAGCAGGTGTATTCCCAGGTAAGCCTCTCGCTGGACAAGGCCCTTCTGGACTCGCTGCGGCATCCCGACTCCCTCGCCTACCTGATTTACGATGTCGGCATCCACGATATCGCCTACGATTTACAGGATGGCTGGGCCGTCGTTTTGCTGGAATTCCGCGACCCTGAGACCGGCGAAGTGCTCCCTACCGAACCCGGCCTGGGGCTGGCCCGCTGGACAGGCTCCGAGTGGGCTTTGACCCTTCCCAACGACCCCGACTGGCCGCATCTGCTCCCTCTGACGCCCAATACATTGCTCACGGTGGACGAGAAAGCCGCCTGGCTGGAACGCTCGGAGGAAGCGGGGGCTTACGCCGTGACATACGGCCCCTTCGGGGGCTACCTGCTCCCCTGGGAGGGCGGCGAGACCAACCGCCTGACGCGCAGCATCTCTCACGGGGGACGCGAGTACTACGCCTTCGACTTCGCCGCCTACACGCCGGGGAACATGTTTCCCGTCTACGCGGCCAAAGGGGGCACGGTCAAATACGTCAAGTGGTGGTACGAAAACGGATACTACGACGGCAATTGCAACCACGCCAATTACATCGTCCTGGAAGACACCACCACCAGCCCGACCACCTACCAGTTGTACCTGCACCTGGCTTACGAGAGCATCCCCGCAGAATTACGCACGCACGGCGTGTACGTCCAGCAGGGGCAATACCTGGGGATGGCCGACGATACCGGCTGCAGCACCGGGCATCACCTGCACTTCCAGGTACACGTGCCCCCAAACTGGTGGGATACCGCCGTGGATATCACCTTCAACGACGTGAGCATCAACGGCGGCAGGCCGCGCACTCCCGCCGAGGCCGCCAGCACCGGCGAGGACGGTCAGACTTACTACACCTCCGGCAACGTGGTTCACAACCCCGACAACACCCCGCCTCAAGGCGGTCTGCTGACCCCCTTCGTAGACAACACGACCATCGCCACCCGCACGCTGACCCTGGAAGGCTGGGCAACCGACGACCTGAGCGGCGTTGCCAGCGCCCAGTTCATGGCGAATTACAGCGGCACGTGGACGAGCATCGGGCCGGTCTTCAGCGACGCGCTGACCTTCTCCTACACCTGGGATTTGTGCGCCGCGGGCGTCCCCGACGGCCCCGTCTCGCTGGCGCTGAGCATACAGGATAGAGCGCACAACACCAGCGCCCCGCTCACCGGCCTGCGGCAGGCCTTCAAACGCTATGCCTGCCC
>DRKV01000106.1 GCA_011051635.1 Chloroflexota bacterium
AGAATCATGGCCGAGATTTCCTGCGGGCTGTAATCACGTCCCGTCTGCGGGATGTACACGCGGGCGTCGCCTGCCGGGCCTTCCACCACCTTGTAGGGGACCAGTTTGCGCTCGTATTCCACCTCACTATAGCGGCGTCCCATGAAGCGCTTGATGGAGAAAATGGTATTCTCCGGGTTGATAACGGCCTGGCGCTTGGCGGTCTGCCCCACCAGCCGTTCTCCTTTGTTGTTGAATGCCACGACCGAAGGGCACAGCCGCGAGCCTTCCGCGGTGGGGATGACGGTTGCATCACCGCCTTCCATCACCGCGACCACGCTGTTGGTCGTTCCCAGGTCGATACCGATAATTTTCGACATAGTTCGCTCCTCCTGCTCTTGATGATTGCGTATGGTCTGAATTTCAGAAAACCCGACCTGTGCATTGGCCGAGTCAATTGTCTCAGAACTACAGTCCTAGCATACCGTCTTTTTGCAATTTTTCTGTTAACTTTGTGTAGGAAATCTATCAACACCGACAGGATGACGGGTGCGCTCACGTTTCAAGACCTGACGGGTCTGCGAGACCCGTCAGGTCTGATGGTAATGGTACAATCGCGGGCATGAGCCTCCCCGCCAAACTCTCCCTGGCTTGGCGCGCCACCCGCCAACTGGGGGTTTCCCAAACCGCGTGGTACACCTGGTATCAACTCCTCCTGCGTTCCGGCTATCTGCGGCTGGCTACCGCCTCCCCGCCCCGTCGGGTTCCCCTTTCCACCGCCTGGGTGCAGCGCATCCCCCTCCCCGCGCCGCAGACCTTGCGGGAGGTTCTCGGAGAAGACGGCATCGCCCAAGCGCGGGCCGCGGCGGATGAAATCACAGAGGGGAAAGCGCGCCTGTTTGGAGGCCCTCCTCTCCCCCTGAACCTGACCCTGCCGCCGGATTTGGCGCACTGGACGCGCCACGATACCGCCGCCACCCTGCGGGAGATGAACCTGCCCGATGTGAAGTACCTGTGGGAACCGGCCCGCTTTGGGTGGGTCTTCGCCTTGGGGAGAGCCAGCCGCCTTACAGGGAATCCCGTTTACGCCGCCGCCTTTTGGGAGTACGCCGAGACCTTCTGGGAGTCCAATCCCCCCTACCGCGGCCCCAACTGGGAATCGGCCCAGGAGGTCGCCTTGCGCCTGATGGCGCTGGCCTGGGCGGGCACGGTCTTTGCCGACGCCCCGGCTTCCACCCCGGAGCGGATGGCGCGTTTGACCCGCTCCCTGGCCGTCCATGCCGCCCGCATCCCTCCCACGCTGGCCTACGCCCGCGCCCAGAACAACAACCACCTCCTCAGCGAGGCCGCCGGCCTGCTGACCGCCGCCGCCCTCCTGCCCGAACACCCGCGAGCGCGGCGCTGGCGCGCCCTGGGGCTGCGCTGGTGGCGCTGGGGCCTCGTCCATCAGGTCGCCCCGAACGGGGAGTACATTCAGCACAGCGCCAACTACCACCGCCTGATGCTGCAACTCTCCCTGTGGATGGAGACCATCTGCCCCGAAGCCAATCGCCCGCCCCAACGCGCCGCCCTGGAGAGGGCTACTCGCTGGCTGCTGGCCCTCTGCGACCCGCAGAGCGGCGGCGTGCCCAACCTCGGCCCCAACGACGGGGCGTACATCTTCCCCCTCACCGGCCTGCCCTTCGGCGATTACCGTCCCGTCCTGCAGGCCGCCGCCCGCGCCTTTCTGAAAGAGATGCCCTTCCCCCCCGGCGCGTGGGACGAGATGGCGGCGTGGTTCTCTCCCCACCCCCACCCCCGGCCCCTCCCCCGCGGGGAGAGGGGGGCAGTTGCGCGGGCGCGGCATCATGCGCCCCAGCACCTCCCTCGCGGGGGTGAGGGCCAAGCCGCGCACTCCGCCATCCTCCGCGGGCCGCACTCTTGGGCGTACCTGCGCGCCGCGCGATTGACCTCCCGCCCCGGCCACGCCGACCAACTCCACCTGGATTTGTGGAGCGCGGGCCGCAACCTGCTCCTGGACGCGGGCACCTACCTTTACAACGCCCCGCCCCCGTGGGACAACGCCCTGACGCACGCCGCGGTCCACAACACCGTCACCGTGGACGGCCTGGGCCAGATGACCCGCGCCGGACGCTTCCTCTACCTCGACTGGGCGCAGGGAGAAATCGTCTCGCGGGAGCGCGCCCCGGACGGCTCGCGGGAGCGTCTGCGCGCCCGGCACGACGGCTACCGGCGCCTCGGCATTCTCCACGAGCGCAGCGTGACCCTCCATGCCGATGGCCGCTGGGTGGTGGAAGACCTGCTCACCGGCCCGCCGGACACGCCGCACACTTTCCGTCTCCACTGGCTGGTGGCAGATGGGGAGTGGAAATTAGGGACTGGGGACTGGGGATTGGGGATTGGGCAGTCATCAGGGGTCAGGGGTCAGTCGTCAGTGGTCAGTCGTCAATCGTCCACGGTCCACCGTCCACCGTCCATCGTTCCCCCCCGGCACCTCACCGTGCGCCTGCCCGAAGACGGCCTCCTCCTGCGCCTCACCCTCCGTCTTCTACCC
>DRKV01000107.1 GCA_011051635.1 Chloroflexota bacterium
CATTCATCATTCCGCCTTCTCCCTTCTGCATTCCCCATTCATCATTCTGCTTTCTCCTTTCTGCCTTCCTCATGTCCTTCGTCCACCTCCACAACCATACCGAATACTCCTTGCTGGACGGCTTCAGCAAAATTGACAAATTGGTGCAACGCGCCAAAGAGATGGGAATGCCCGCCGTGGCCCTCACCGACCACGGAACCATGTTCGGGGTCATCGAGTTCTACAACGCAGCCGTCAAGGCGGAAATCAAACCCATCATCGGGGTGGAAGCATACATGGCGGCGCGCTCCATGCGCGACCGCGATTCCAAGAAGGACAAAAAATCCTATCATCTCCTTCTCCTGGCCGAAAACGAGACCGGCTACAAGAACCTGCTCAAAATTGCCAGCGCGGCCCAGTTGGAGGGCTTCTACTACTACCCGCGCATTGACCACGACTTCCTGGCACAGCACGCCGAAGGGCTGATTTGCACCACCGGCTGCATGTCCGCCGAGATTCCCCGCGCCATCCAAAACGGCGACCTGGACAAGGCGCGCCGGGAACTCGACTGGTACTACGAAGTTTTCGGGCCGGAAAACTTCTTCTTTGAACTCCAGGAACACGACATCCCCGAACTGACCGAAATCAACAAGCACCTGCTGGACCTGGGCAAACGCTATCAGGCGCGCTACGTGGCAACCAACGACGTGCATTACGTGGACCCCGAAGACGCCCGCCTGCAAGACATCATGCTCGCCATTCAGACCGGCTGCCTGGTCACAGACCCCAACCGGATGCGGATGAGCGGCCAGACTTACTATCTGCGCCCCCCGCAGGAGATGGAGCGCATTTTCGGGCACGTCCCCGGCGCCCTGGAGAACACCATCCTGATTGCCGAGCGCTGCCAACTGGACCTGGGCTTCAAGGGTTACAAACTCCCCCAGTTCCCCGTCCCACAGGGTTACGACGCCCAATCCTACCTGCGGAAACTCTGCGAGGAGGGCCTGGAACGCCGCTACGGGGAGCGCGCCCACACCGACCCGGTGGTGCGCGAGCGCCTGGAATACGAACTCCGCATCATCCACCAGATGGGCTTCGACGCCTACTTCCTCATCGTATGGGATTTGTGCCGCTACGCCCAGGAAAAGGGCATCTGGTACAACGCCCGCGGTTCGGCAGCCGGCTCTATGGTGGCCTACACCCTGGGCATCACCATGGTGGACCCCCTGGAATTCGGGCTGATTTTCGAGCGTTTCCTCAATCCGGGGCGCGTCTCCATGCCCGATATTGACCTGGACTTCCCCGACGACCGCCGCGCCGAGATGATGCAGTACTGCGCCATCAAGTACGGCGAGGACAAGGTCGCCCAAATCATCACCTTCGGCACGCTCAAGGCGCGCGCCGCCATCCGCGACGTGGGGCGCGTCCTGGATGTCCCCCTCTCCGAGGTGGACCGCATCGCCAAGACCATCCCGAACATCCCCGGCAAACCGGTCAGCATCCCCCAGGCGCTGGAGGAGGTTCCCGATTTCAAGAAACTCTACGAGGAAGCCAGCCGCGACCCCACCAAGGGTTACATCAAAGAACTGATTGACACCGCCGCCAAAATCGAGGGCGTGGTACGCAACGCCGGTACGCACGCCGCGGGCGTGGTGATTACCGACAAGCCCATCGTGGAGTACGCCCCCCTCCACCGCCCGACGAATAACTCCGAGGATGTGCCCATCAAGACGGTCACGCAGTTCGAGATGGCAATCGTGGATTACCTCGGCCTGCTCAAGGTGGACTTCCTGGGGCTTTCCACCCTCTCGGTAATGACCCGCGCCTGCCAGATGATTGCCAAACGGCACGGCAGAGAGTACGACCTGACCACCATCCCCACCGACGACCCGGCCAGTTACGAACTGCTCAGCCGCGGCGATACGGCGGGCGTCTTCCAGGTGGAAGGGGCCGGGATGCGCCGCAACCTGATGGAGATGAAGCCCCGCACCCTGGAGCACGTCATCGCCATGATTTCGCTCTACCGCCCCGGCCCGATGGACTTCATCCCCAGTTACATCCGCCGGATGCACGGGGAGGAGGAAGTCACCTACACCCACCCGGCGCTGGAACCCATTTTCAAAGAGACCTACGGCATTCCGGTTTATCAGGAACAAATCATGCGCGCCGCGGTGGAACTGGCGGGCTACACCGCCTCCGAGGCCGACAACCTGCGGAAAGCGATTGCCAAAAAGAAAAAGAAGCAACTGGTCAAGCACCGCCAGAAGTTCATCGCCGGGGCGACAGAACGCGGCATCCCCAAAGAGACCGCCACCCAGATTTTCGACGATTGGGAGGAATTTGCGCGTTACGGCTTCAACAAATGTCTGCCCGGCGACGTGGAAATCGTGGACGCCGCCAGCGGACAACTGGTGCGTATCGAAGACCTGTACCGCGGACAGGCTACGGTGAGCGAAACCGTCACTTGCGATACCGAAACGCTGAAACTGCGCGCCGGACAAATCGCCGACGTGGTTTACAACGGAGTCAAACCGGTTTACCGCCTGACCACAGCCCTGGGACGCAGCATCGAGGCCACCGCCAACCATCCCTTTTACACCTAC
>DRKV01000108.1 GCA_011051635.1 Chloroflexota bacterium
ACCGCCTCGGCCAGATAATCGCGGATAGCCACCGGATGGAAGATTCCGTAACCGTACTGATTGTAAACATCCTGCACGTCCACCACGAAGGTGGAAAGCCCCCGGCTCTGGCGGTAAGCGGCCAGTTGTTGGGTGCTGGTGAGCAAACTGCGGTGGGTGATGAAAACGTACTCCGCCCCGCCGGAGGGAGGCGTGAGGGCCGCCGGGTCGTAGCGCGACACCGTCGGGGTGCGCACCGCGGCCTCCTCTGCCACCAGGAAACGGCTCTGGGCAGCGGCATCCGCCTCGAACGCGGCCGCGTACCCCCCGCCGGAGGCGCTCACCCGCGGGTTGAGAATCTGCTTCGGAGCCAGCGGGTCGCTTACATCCAGGGCGTAAACCGTGTTCCCGTTCAGCCCCTCCACCTGGAACTGCCAGCGCCCCGCGTAGGGGTAATCGAAGAGCAGGGCATCGTCCTGGGCGACGAAATGACGGGGGTAGGTCACTTCGAACCAGTCGAAGTACAAGGAATCCGCTTGCCCCGTGATATTGCTTGCATCAATCACAAAATCCAGGGCGTTTTCCCCCTCCGCCAGCCACGCCGTCGGGATGCCGCGGCTGAAACTGTGCCCCGTCTTGCCGTACCACTCGGATTCGTAAGCCGTGTGCCCGTTCAGTTTGAAGATGGTGTGGTGGGTAATGTTGTCGGCGCGCGAGACGACCGAGGCGGCCAGGGTAGACGAGTAGGGAGCCGCAAGACTCAAATCCGTGAGAGTAATGGGGTAAGAACGTGTTACGACAGTATTCGTACGAATGGTCCGCTCCCAAAACCAGGTCGTCTCGCTGCTGAAGTGGTGCGAATACCACTCGTGATTTTCCTCAGCGTGCGTCGTAGCGGGGTACCACTGGGGGACGCTCTCGGTATCGCGCGGCGTCCCGTCCAGCGCGGCCATGCGCGTGCCGCCGCCGTCCGTAAACAGCCAGTACACATTTTCGTCGGTGTACTTCTCGAACATGCCCTTGAGGCTGCAATTCGGGCACAGCCACAGCCAGTTGTCCATATCGCCGACGTGCAGGGAGGCCAGATAATCGCCGCGGAACTTCTCCCCGTAAAACAGGATGGCCTCTCCCGGCTCGAAGACCGCGTCCTCATCGCCCTCGAAGGCGTAAGCCACAGCCCGCCCCTGGTTGCTCAGGCGGAAATCGGTGGGGTCTATCGCATCCACGGGCAGACCTGCGCTTTGCAAATCGGCGTAGGTCAGGCGGTAGAGGCCGTCTTCCGTGACCCCGATGCGGTAAGCCGTAGTGGTGATAGCAGAGGATGCGGAGACGATGGGTGGCGCGCTGCCCCGCCAGGATTTCCCCTGCTCGTAGTTGCTCACCGCAGAAGCCAGACTCCCTTCCAGCGGGTTGCCGCTAAAGGAAGCCGGCAGCCCTCCCGAAGGGGATGCCGCTCCCCCCTCGAACCGCAGGCGCACCTCCACCCGCGGGTACCAGGTCAGCCTTCCGCCGCGGTACTGGAAGGGAAAGACCTCCACCCGCACGAGGCGCTGGTCGCGCATCCAGGCCTCCTCCGCGATGCGGGCAATCGTCTGGGGGTAAACCTGCCCCGCCGTCAGGCGGCTGGGGACGGCGCTCCACGTACCGGGGGTGAGATCGTTTTGCAAGGGAGCGGGGGCGGGCGCGACGGGAAGGGTGTAGCGCCCCGTCAAGGTTTTGCCCGCCGCCCGCACGATTTCCAGGTTCACCGCGCCTTGCGGTGGAACGGCTATCAACTGACTGTAAACCGGCAATTGCGGAAAGCCTGCTTCCGTGCTGAGCACGGCCTGCGGGACGGTCAGGCTCCACGTGCCGTCGGGGCGGCTCTCCAGGCGGAAATCGGGCGTCTCGAAGGTGAGCGTCAGCCCCTTCGCGGGCGGGGGCGGCGCGGCTTCTCCGCCCCGAAGAGGCGCGAGCAGCAGAGAAACCAAGATGAACAGGGAGAGGGCAAAATTTTTCATGCGGTACTCCTTTGGACGACAGGGGGCATCAGTGTACGGTCAGGCGGGCATAGACGGCCTGTCCGTTGCCGTCGAGGTCGGTAACGATAAACCCCACCACGTATTCCCCCTGAGCAGCATAAGTCTCTTCCCAGCGGAAAGGCTGCCCGTCGAAAGTAAAGGTAGCGCCCTCCTGCCAGACGACATCTTGAATACGCCCCCCGGCGTCCAAATCCATCCACTTTTCCAGCAAGGTAAACGTATCGCCGTCTTGCGGCGTGATTTCGTGCGGTGTGCCGGTATCTTCGCTGCCGGTAAAGCCGAAAATCTGCACCAGCGTTCCGTTTTGGAAGTAGAGGCGGGCGCGGCGGCGCTCTCCGCTCTCGGCGAAGGTGTAAATCCCATCCACGGTGTAAACGGCCTCCTCCGGGAAAGTGCCGTAGGCTTCGGGGTTGAAGAGGGCGGTGGCGCTTTCCTCCCCGTTGGTGAGTACGAAGACGGTGGGATTCCACGAGAAATTCAGGGTGAAGGTCTCCGCCTGGGGCCACTGGGGGTAGGTTACGCCGTCCACTTCCCGGCTTTGGGGACTTTCCAGGTAATCCGTATCGGCCACGAAGATGCTTCCGGCCTCCTGGTCGTAGTACCCCGCGAACCAGTAAACGTAGCCGATGTTTTCCCCGCTAATTTGGGTGCTGAGTTCCACCGGTCGGTCGGGGGCGGCGCTCTCGGCAGAGAGAGCGATGGGGCTGACCTGGAACTGTCCCGCTCCGGGGACGCGGGAGGGGGCGTCGGGGGCGGGGATGACGGCCTGCCGCGTGTCGGGGCGGAAGGTCTGGTCGTTGTAGTGGTAAGCGAGAAAATCGTCCCACAGGGAATCCGCTGCGAAACGTCCCGCCACGGTGGTGTAGGACTGCGCCCCGGTGTACGGCGAGCGGTACAGGGTGGAGTTCGGGAAGTAGATAGCCAGCCCGCTGGCCCCGCGTTTGCCGCGGCCATGCTTTTCGGCAATCACGGTTTCTCCCAGGGCCTCCAGGACGGCCTGCCCGGCCTCTTGCAAAGCGGGGTCGTTCTCCTGGCGCAGCAAAATCGCTACGAAATTGCCCAGGTCAATGTAAGAAGGCGGCGTTTTGCGCCCGAAGACGTTGGTGAAGGATTGGGCGTAGTTGCGGGCGCTGGCGACCGCGGTCTGCTCCGTGTTTTGCATCTGGTAGGCCAGGGTGTTGAGGCTTTCCATCAGGACGGGGACCCGCTGCAAATCGATTGCCGACATGGTGATGTCGCGGCCCAACTGGCGGGCCAAGTCTTGCGCGCTGATGCTGCTGGCCCCGAACAGGCCTCCCAACGGGGAGCCTTGCCGCAGAAAATCGGCCCGCGCCCCTTCGTCCACGATGCGCTGGTCGTCCACGATGTAACTCTGCACCACCAGACGGGAGAGGTCGGCGGGGGCGATGCCGGGGTTGTCCACCAGGGCCTGGAGAAAGCCGGTGTAAGCCCAGCCCAGAGCAGGTTCGGTCTCCTCCGAAGCGATGAAGTAGCGGGCGTGAGGCGCGAGGGCGGCGGCCACTTCGATTTGCGCCATCAGGCAGGCGTCCATGCCGATGATGTCGAATTGCTCGATACCGCTCTGCTGGCGGATTTCTCCCAACGCCCGGTCGAGTTCGTCCAGGTAGAGAGCGTTGCCAAGCAGGGAAGCAATGGGCGCGGATTCCTTCGAGCCGCCGGAGGTGGGGTCCGTCCATCCGCCGGGCCAGCCCATCCCGTGGTCGGAGAGAATCAGAACGTAATGGTCGGCGGGAAAGGTTTTAGCCGCCCAGACGACGAAATCCCGCAGCGAGTCTCCGGAGGCCATGTTGACCTCGCCCAAGTCGGCGGCCACCTCCGAATGGATGGCGTTCAGGTCGCTATCCTGCGTGACGTAGTAGCGGCGAGTGGAAGTCCAGTCGCCGTCCCCGCTGTAGGCCCCGCGGTAGCGGTCAATCTGAGCGACGATGTGTACCTGGTCGCTGGAGCCGACCCGCTCGGCCTCGTTCAGGTCGATGTAGATGTCCTTCTCCAGCACCTGGTCGTCGGCGTCCTGATAAAGCATCACCAGCCAGGTGTCGCCGCTGCCGGCACTGGCTGCAGGCGGGGGGAAGTTCTGGATGGCAG
>DRKV01000109.1 GCA_011051635.1 Chloroflexota bacterium
GCCGAAAACTACCTCCGCATGGCCGAAATCGTGCGCCAACTGCGCCCCGAGCATTACGAAATCAACGAAAAAGACCGCACCGTCACCCTGACCGAAATCGGCGAAGTGCGGGTCGAAGAACTGCTCGGCCAGCCCCTGCGCGACCCCGAACGCCCCGAAGACATCACCCCGGAGCAGGCCCGCCTGCTCGGCTATCTGGAACAGGCCCTGCGCGCCCAGTTCCTCTTCAAACGCAACAAAGATTACCTCGTCCAGGGCGGCAAGGTCATCATCATCGACGAGTTCACCGGACGCCTGATGCCGGGCCGCCGCTGGTCGGACGGCCTGCACCAGGCCGTGGAAGCCAAAGAGGGCGTGCGCGTCCAGTCCGAGAACATCACCTATGCCACCATCACCATCCAGAACTACTTCCGCATGTACGAAAAACTTTCCGGTATGACCGGTACGGCGGCCACCGAAGCGGAAGAGTTCGATGAAATCTACTCCCTGGATGTAGTCGTCATCCCCACCAACCTGGAATACCGCGCCGGCCTGCCCGATTCCGACCTGGTGACATTGCAGGATACCGACGAGTACGGCTACAAGTACACCTACTACGCCCGCAAGGATGACCCCGAAAAACGCCCCATTTACTGGAAGCGCAAGGACTACCCCGACGTGGTTTACCGCACCGAGGAGGCCAAACTGCGCGCCATCATGCAGGAAGTGATGCGCTACCACGTCCAGGGACGCCCCATCCTCCTGGGAACCACGTCGGTGGAACTCTCCGAGCGCATCTCGGGGCGCTTCCGCGCCGAGCCGCTCAAACGTCTGGCGCAGGTCATCCTCCTGCGGGATGCCTGGCTGCGGGCCAACAACCAGGAGGAAGAAGGCCGCCAAATCCCCGAACTGCAATTCCTGCACACCCCCCTGGAGAAACTGCCCCTGGCCGAGATGCGCAAACTGGCCCGCTCCCTCGGCATCTCGCTCAACCCCACCCACGCCGACAATCTCCCCCACCTTCTGCGTCTCCTGGGGCTGAAGGCCGCAGACACCCCCCGCCTGGAAGAAATGCTCAAAGGCGGTATCCCCCACCAGGTGCTCAACGCCCGCAAGCACACCGAAGAAAGCCAGATTATCGCCGGCGCGGGCGCATTCGGGGCGGTCACGATTGCCACCAACATGGCCGGGCGCGGCGTGGACATCAAACTGGGCGGCGAACTGGCCGAAGAAATCCTCAGCGCCGTCAACCGCATCCTGCGGCGCAACCGCGTCCCCGACGCCTACGAGATGAGCCTGGAGGAAAAGCGGACTGCCCTCCTGGGACTTCCCCCCGAGGCCTACGGCATCTACGAAAGCGAAATCCGTTACTTCCTGCAATACATGGAGGAGATGGAACGCGTTCGCTCTCTGGGCGGCCTGCACGTGGTCGGCTCCGAGCGGCACGAATCCCGCCGCATCGACAACCAGTTGCGCGGGCGCGCCGCCCGCCAGGGCGACCCCGGCTCCAGCCGCTTCTACCTCTCCATGGAAGACGAACTCATGCGGCTCTTCGGCGGAGACCAGGCCGACCGCCTCATGCAGCGCCTCAAGGTAGACGCTTCCATGCCCCTGGAAATGGGGATGGTCAGCCGCCTCATCGAGCAGGCTCAGACCCGGGTCGAGGGAGCGAACTTCGATACCCGCAAGCACCTCATCGAGTACGATGACGTACTCAACAAGCAGCGCGAAATCATCTACGGGCAGCGCGACCGCATCTTCGTCAAGGATGATTTGAGCGAAGATGTGCGCGATATGCTCCAGACCGAACTGGCGGAACGCGTCCCCGCCGCCCTGGAAGATGAAGACGGTCCCTGGAAACTTCTCGCCTGGATGGAGGAGATACAGCCCCCCCTCGCGGTGGATGAGCGCACCCTGTATCCTTCCTACACTTTGCGGCTGGTTGCCCAAACCCTGCCCGCCGAAGTCCTCCAGCGCCCCGAAGAAACCACCGCCTCCCTCGGCGACCTGGTGGGGCGCGCCCTGGAGGCCGAGAAAGCCCACGTCTTCCACTGGCTGAGCGGGGTGGTAGAAGCCCACCAGAACCACTTCGAGCAAACCCTGGAAGAGCGCCTCGACACCCTGGATACCTACTTCTCCGGTCTGGAGGATGCCGAGGAGCGGCCTCCCTTGCAGGAAATCCTCGGCGAACTGGCCGAACTGGTTTACGTAAACATCAAACTGGGGCGCGAGGAACAGCGCGCTCTGCGGCAAGACCCCGAGACCCTGGAAGACATCGCCCGCCGGGCGGTGGAAGGCGCTCTGCTGTACCAGTTCGGGATGCGGGTCATCGGGGCGGCAGCCCGGCGGCTGGGCGCGCCCATCGAGACGAAGACGCCCCTCCGCAGTCAGGAGGACATCCCCGCTTTCCTGGAAGAACTCTCCGAGCATATGGACGAATACTTCCGGCAGCGCGCTGAGCGTCTGTTGGGCACGGAGGCAGCCCCCGGCGCGGTGCTGCGCGACCTGCAAACCGCCGTGCGGCGGCTCTCCTACCCCCTCTCGGAGAGCGACCTGTACCGCCTGCTGATGGATTTGCAGCGCGGCAGCCGCATCGCCTTCGACCGCAAGACCCACAAACGCGTCTCCGTAGCCACCCTGCGCTTCTCCTACATCTACCTGGCCGCCCGCCTGCTGGAAGGCCGCGAACCGGCGGACATCACCGAGGAGGTCATGCTCCACCTGGAGGAGGCTATGCGCGCCCTGCAAACTTACTGGGGGCTGCGCGAATTCCAGCGCCTCTCGCGAAGCACGCCGGCCTCCTGGGACGAGAAAGCCCAACGGGGTCTGCAAGCCGCCCTGGGTGAGGCCGTTTTCAATGAAATACGGGACCTGCCGCTCTCCCAAACCCCGGAAGACCTGCGGGGTGCAATAGTCGCCGAACTGGGGCGGCAGGTCGTCACCAACATCTACCGCGAAC
>DRKV01000110.1 GCA_011051635.1 Chloroflexota bacterium
GGGATTGGGGATTAGGGATTGGGAAGGAAGGGGTTAGGGGGTTAGGGGGCGCATTCCGCATTCATCATTCATCATTCTGCATTCTGCATTCTGCATTCGCCATTCTGCCTTCCCTTACCGTTCCATGCTCACGACCTGGTCTTTCCAGTCGTGCCAGTGACCGAATTTCGCGTCCAGGATGCGCCTGCCCTCGCCGGGAGGGGTCAGCCCCATCAACTCCATGTCGGCATCCACCATAATGCGCACCAACTCGTGGAAACGCACCTTTGGCTCCCAGCCCAGGGTCTCGCGGGCTTTGGTCGCATCGGCCAGGAGGTAATCCACCTCCGTGGGGCGGAAGTATTTGGGGTCAATCCGCACGTATTCCTCGTAATCCAGCCCGACGTAGCCAAAGGCCTCCTCCAGGAACTCGCGCACCGTATGGGCTTCGCCCGTGCCAATCACCAGGTCGAGCGGCTCATCGTGCTGGAGCATCATCCACATCGCCTCCACGTACTCCGGGGCGTACCCCCAGTCACGGCGGGAATCCAGGTTGCCCATGTAGAGATGCTTCTGCCTGCCGGCCACGATAGCGGCTACCGCCCGCGTGATTTTGCGGGTGACGAAGGTCTCGCCGCGGCGGGGAGACTCGTGGTTGAAAAGGATGCCGTTGCAGGCGAACATACCGTAGGTATTGCGGTAATTCTGGGTGACCCAGAACCCGTAGGCCTTCGCCGCCGCGTAGGGACTCTGCGGCTGGAAGGGGGTGGACTCGCTTTGCGGGGGTTTGGCGCTCCCGTAGAGTTCGCTGGTGGAAGCCTGATAGAAGCGCGTCTTCACCCCGGCCCGACGGATGGCCTCCAGAATACGGATGACACCCAGCCCGGTCACGTTGCCGGTGTACTCCGGCATATCGAAACTGACCCGCACGTGGCTCTGCGCCCCTAGGTTGTAGATTTCATCCGGCTGTATCTCGTGGATGATGTTTTCCAGACTGCCGGAACTGGTCAGGTCGCCGTAATGCAGGTAGAGGCGCACGGGGTCGCCGTTCCCGTGGGGGTCGCGGTAGAGGTGGTCAATGCGCCGGGTGTTGAAGGTGCTGGAACGGCGCATGATGCCGTGGACTTCGTATCCTTTAGAGAGCAGCAGTTCGGCCAGATAAGAACCATCCTGGCCGGTAATCCCGCTGATGAGGGCTTTTTTGGGCATGAGAGAACCTCCAAAAGTAGGCAAGTGAGCAAGAGAGAAAGTTTGCAAGTGGGAAAGTGGGGAAGTTGGCAGGTGGGAAAGGAGAGGCTGCCGTCCACCATCTACCGTCCACCGTCTATCGTCTGTCGTCCAATCACCGCACGATGAAGCGGGCGTTGCGGTAACGCGGCTCCTGCGGGTTCTGGATGATGCCCAGGCGCAGGGCGTGGAGCACTTCGCGGATGCCGTCATCCAGGCCGAAGCGCGCCTCGAAACCCAGTTCCCGGCGGATTTTCTCGAAAGAGACGCTGATGTCGCGCATGTCGCCGCCAAAGGTCATATCCTTGTAGTGGACGGCGGTCTCCGGCAGGCGCTTGAGGATGCGCGCCACCACCTCGTCTTTGGTGTAGTTGCCGGAGGCGGTTCCCAGGTTGTAGACCTGGGCGCGAATCTTTTCTTGCGGGGCTTCCAGTCCTAAAAGGAGACCGCGCACCCCGTCCCGCAGATGCAGGTAGGAGCGCGAATAACCGCGCTGGTAAATCAGCAATTCCCGCCGCAGGTAGGCCTCCAGCACGAACTGGTTGACAATCATATCGAAGCGCGTCCGCGGGGCGATGCCGTACAGGGTGGCGATGCGGAAGATGACCGGCGCGCAGGAGGCCGTTCCGCCCTGCCCCAGCAGGAAACGCTCGGCGGCGATTTTCGTCTCGGCGTAGAGCGATTGCGGCGTGAGGGGAGATTCCTCCGTCACCGGCGCGCCGTCGGGGGAGAGACCGTACACGCTGTAGGTGGAGGCATACACAAAGCGCCGCGTCCCCAGTTTTTCGGCCTGCTCAAAGGTGTTCTGGACGGCCTCCACGTTGTAGCGCCAGGCCACCTGCCGCCCCACCGCCTGACAGGCGGGGAAACCGGCAATCGCCGCCAGATGCACCACCGCATCGGGCGCCGGCCACGAGGTCGGCACGGACTGCAGAATGGCGCGCCGCTCCCAAACATTGGCCTTGACGAAGTGGAAATCGGGATGCGGAAAATACGCCAGCAGGGATTCGCCGCCGTAGAGCAGGTCGTCCACCACCGTGACGCGGTAACCGCGGCGCAGGAGTTCCCCCGTCAGCATCGAGCCGATGTACCCGGCTCCTCCGGTAATCAAGACATGCTCAGACATGGACCTCCTCCTGCTGCGGCCATTCCACCGCCACCTGGGTGCCGCGCACCCGCAGGAGGGGAACATCCCGCCGCCCTTCACCCGCGACGGCGATACCCTGCTCCAGGCAGGTCAGGCGGCAAATGTCCACGATGTCCCCGTCGCCGTCGGGCAGCCGCACGCTGTCGAAACCGGCCTCCCGCACATCGGACAGCAAACGGCGCACCCGCTCCCGCACCCGGCGGTACAGGCGCAGGGAAGTCTCGATGTAATTGACCGTCAGACGCGCCCGAAAGGCCAGCCCTTCGGGGGTAATGATGTAGCGCAATTTGCGGCGCTGGGCACGCTTGACCTTGACGTAGCCTTTGGCAACCAGCCGCTTGAGATGCCAGTTGACCGTCCCCACCGCCACGCCCAATTGTGCGGCCAGCGAGGCCTGGGTCACATCCGGGTCGCGCTCGATTTGTTCCAGGAGTTCCAGTTCACGCAAGGTCGGGTCTGAGGCCATAAGGAATCGCTCCAAAATTCAACCGCTGAATTATAACCGCTTTGCGGAGGGGGTCAAGGGGGAATCAACGGCAACGGCGCACATCGTACAGGGCGCGCCACGCCGCGGGAGGGCTGCCTTCCCCGCCCAGGCGTCGCACGCACTTCTTCGTCTCATAGTCCTGCTGCACCGATACGGGGACGTGCCGCCACCACTCCTCGTCCATGTACACAAAATCGTACCCGGCGGCGGCCACCGCCTGCGGGTCGGGATTCGCAATCAGGGTTTCCCACTCCGGGTAGGGACGGTACACATCCCCGAAGGCGCGCACCGGCCAGCCGAAGAGCGCTACACTCCGGTAAGGGAGGATGTCCAGCACCTGGGCGCGGGGCGGCAGAACGCCCCAAAAGCGCTGACTCATCAGGGCGTCCGTGCTCTCTACGAAATAGGTCAATTGGGGCTGAGGTTTTGTAGTCAGGGCAAGGGCAAAGAGCAGAATCCCCCCCAGCATCCCTATCCCCAGAGCCGCCTGGGCTGCAAAGCGCTGCCGGGCATCGCGCAGGCGCTCGAAGCCCATCCAGGCCAGCGGCCAGCCCAAAAAGAGCCACAACCGTGCCGCCGTTTCCGGCATGCGCGTCATGGAGCGGTCCAGGCCGTAGCGGATGAAGAGCGCAAAGACGAGGTTGAACCAGGAGGCCAGGGCAAGGCCGGCCAGCACCCAACGGGAGCGGCGCAAGGAGCGGCGCGTCATCAGCCAGGCGGCAGGAATCAGGAGCAGGACGGGGCCGAACTCAGTCAACAGCACCAGCACCTGGGCCGGGTCGAACAGGGAGAGCGCCCCAAAGTGCGCCGTCGGGATGGCAGGAGGCCAGCGCAGCGCAAAGCCATAGGCGTTGGCCTGGACGATGCTCTCCCCCCGCCAGCGCAGCACCAGGGAGCGCAGCGTCTCGGTGAGGTAGCCGCCCTGCCACAAACTCAGCACCCCAGAGGCCGCCATCACTACTCCCCATACTCCGGTTTGCGGAGGCAGGCGTCTCTTCCGCAGCCAGAAGAAGGCCCCCGCGGCGGCCATCCCCAACAGGAGGAAGACGAAGAGATGCTCAGCGCTCAACGCCAGACTGGCGAGCGTCAGCATCACAACCGCCCAGCCCGTCCAGTGCGCCCGGCGCAGGCGCGGCCCGACGATGAGCAGCGCCAGCACCGTCATCCAGGACATCGCCGCCGTGTTCGCCACCGCCAGGTGCATGGGCGTGAAAAAACCGCTGTGAAAAGCGAAGGGGAAAGGCACCTGTCCCCCTCCCTCTATCCGCCAGGGACGGCTCAATATCTCCTGCAAGGTCGCACCGGTATCCGCCGCGCTGCCCTCCAGGGAGATGTGGGCGCTCAACCAGAAGAGTACTTCGCGGGGCAGGAAGAGCAGCAGCCAGCGCACCCCGCTCCCGAAAAACACCGCCGTCGCCCCCCACCATGCCCCGGCGCGGCTGTGAGTCGTGCGGTAGAACCACAACCAGGCCAGCGTAATCGTTAGGGCAATGGTGAAGGCCTTGCCCGCGTCCAGCGCAGCCCACGGGAACCACCCGGCCATCCGCACCAGGCTGGCCGCCCAGACGTGCAAACCGTAATGGTAGGCGAAAGGCAGGCTCGGGTCCAGGTAGAACGGCGGAGGCACGTATCCGCGGGCAATCTCCGCCACCAACGGGATGTGCAAGAACTCGTCGAAGAGGGCCAGACCGCGCTGGACGGGGAACAGCAGCGCCAGCAAACCGGCAAAAGCCGCGTACACGCCCCAGTGTTGACCCAGGGCAAGCGGCTGCCCCCGGTCGGCGTACCACGCAATCCCCCCCATGAGCAACAGCACCGCAGCGGAGAGCCAGCAGGCCGCCGGCAGGGGAAGAAAATGCGCTCCGGTGTTTGCCAGGGTCTCGAAGGAGACGAACCCCAGCGCCAAGCCGCTCAAAACCGCCTCCGCCCCCCGCAGGCGGAAAGCGTAGCGTCCCAGCAGCACGCCGCCAATCACCCACAGGGAAGTCAAAAGGCCATAAGCCCCCATCGCGCTCAACGAAACTTCACGAAACATCGCTCACCATTCCGCATTCACCATTCCGCATTCATCATTCTGCATTCATCATTCACCATTCTGCCTTCCGCATTCCTCACCCGCCTCCCGCGGGCGCATCACCTGCACGTGCGCCTTGCGCCACACCTGCACCGGCTCGTAATAGCACAACAGCGGCGCGGCCACCCCCCGCACCCAGGCGTCGTTCTCCTCGCCGAACATGCTCTCGCCCCCCTTCAGGCGCAGATTCAGAGGCTGCACCACAATCAGGGCAAAGCGATGAGCGGCCAAATCCTCCCGAAACCGGCGCAGGTACGGCTCGTTGTGCGCCATCGCCATCTCCATCAGGAAGGTGCGCTCGTACTCCGGGACAAGCGGCACGTCCACCTCCCCGAAAGTGAGCAGATGCCGCTCGCTGATGAAGAGCACCTCCCCGCCGCGGGCGGCCTCCGCCTCGGCCATCTGGCGCACGGCATTGACCGTCTCGCGGGCCAGGGAGAGGTCGCGGAATGGTCGCGGCCCGCCGCGGGAAAGCGCCCAGTAGAGCGGGAGAATCATCAAAAGGGGAACCAGCCCCCAGGGAGGCCGCGCCCCTTGAAAGGAATCCGGAGCAGACTCCCTTTCAGGTGCCAGGCGGCCCCAAAAAGTGTAGCCCCCCCAAAGGAGCAGCGCCGTCAAATAGGCGTCCAGGTTGTGGAGGTTGTTGCCGCCCCCAATCTTCACGCTGACCACCAACCCGCCGAGAAAAAGCGCCGCGGTAAGGCCCGTCAACCCCAAAATGCGCCACGCCGAGAGCCGCACCCGCCGCACCCCCCAGACGAGCAGCACCCACACCGGCAGCGAGACAAGCAACGCCATCGGCAGCAGCCCCTGCGGAAAAGTCGGGTTGGGCAGCAGACGGTACCAGAGCAAATCGGATGTGAA
>DRKV01000111.1 GCA_011051635.1 Chloroflexota bacterium
AATCTCGCCTTTGATTCGGATACGTTCTCGGATGGTAAACGAGATGGTATCCAACACTTCAGCGAGATTGCCGCCGACCTCTCGCTGTACATTGATGGCCGTGATGACCAGGTCCAGGTCGTCGCTGGGCACACGCCGCAGGAGGTTATCCAACGCCCGTTCCATAGGGATGCCCAATTGCATCTCCTGCACCACCCGCCGAAACTCGTCCGAGATGGGCGGCGGGAGTTCCTGGCTGACGGCCTCCATAGCCTGCATAGTCGAATACCCGGCCCGCAAACCATTGACCATCAGGTTGAGCATATCAGGCAACTGGTCGTTGAAACGCCGCAACCGCGTGGATTGTAAACGCTTCAAGTAGATGTTGGGGAGCATACCAAAACCGACAAAGAAGCCCACTATGGCGACAATCCATCCTACGGTGTTTGCCTCACGCACAAAGATGAACCAGGAGAGTACTGCCGTGCCAAACCCGGCAATTATCTGAACGGCTACGAATTCGCCCGGCTTTAGTTTCAAATCTGCTTGAGCCAGACTTTTGGCAAGCCGTTCTCCTCGTTGGGAACCCTCCAAACGGGCGTTAAGCCATCCTGTCAAAGGGGAGCGCTTTTCCTTCTCCCTTTCGGCGGCAACCGCATCCTGGATTGTTTCTTCATCCAGATATTTTCCCAGGCGGTCCTCAATTAAGGACTGTTCGCTGCGCGCTGAAATAATGGCCCCAGCAAGCATCAGCAACAGGGCCAAGCCTCCGCCAATCCAGAGAAACACCGCGAGGTTTCCTTCCATAAATTTGATGCTCCTACTTCAGCGGCGGCGTCCAATGCCAAATACCGAAGGCGGCAAATGAATACCAGCGGCCTCAATCTTGTCCATAAATTTGGGGCGCAGACCAGTGGGGCGCAAGCGGCCTACCACTTTCCCCTGTTCGTACCCTACATGCTCAAAGGCAAAAATGTCCGTGGTGGTGATAACATCGCCCTCCATCCCGCTGACCTCGGTGATGTTGACCACCTTACGGCTGCCGTCCCGCATACGTTCCTGGTGAACAACCAGGTCAATGGCGGAGGCAATTTGTTCTCGAATCGCCCGCTGAGGCAGGTCAACACCCGCCATCAGGGTCATGGTCTCCAGACGAGCCAGGGTGTCGCGAGGACTGTTGGAGTGCGCCGTGGTCATCGAACCATCATGCCCGGTATTCATAGCCTGGAGCATATCCAGGGCAGCACCATCACGAATCTCGCCCACGATAATGCGGTCTGGCCGCATACGCAGGGCATTGACAACCAGGTCCCGAATGGTCACCTCGCCTTTCCCCTCGATGTTGGGAGGGCGAGATTCCAGGGTAACAACGTGTTCCTGCCGCAACTGCAACTCAGCCGCGTTCTCGATGGTGAGGATGCGCTCATCAGCAGGAATAAACGCCGACATGATGTTCAGCAAGGTGGTTTTGCCAGAACCTGTACCACCAGAGATAACGATGTTCAGCCGTGCTTTGACACAAGCCTCCAGAAAACGCACCGCTTCTTCAGTAATGGTCCCAAACTGGATAATTTGCTCGATGGTCAAAGGGTTCTTGAAGAATTTACGGATGGTAAGCACCGGGCCAACCAGGGACAGCGGCGGAATGACGGCATTGACACGCGAGCCATCCGGCAAACGGGCATCCACGTAAGGTTGTGATTCGTCGATGCGGCGGCCCATGGGAGCCACAATGCGGTCAATGATACGGCTGACGTGTTCATCACTCTCGAACGAGATGGGCACACGATGAAGGCGTCCCTTGCGCTCTACGTAGATGTTCTTGGCACCATTCACCATGATTTCGGTGATTTCATCATCTTCCAACAAAGGCTGCAAAGGACCAAACCCGAGAATATCGGCCGCGATTTGTTCAAAAAGTCGGTGTTTCTCAGGACGCGTCAGGATGATATTCTCTTCGGCCAGAACCTGCTCGAATAACTCCTGAATGGTGCTGCGCACCTCTGCAACCCGCGAAACATCCATGGAAGGGTCAATCTCAGCCAGCAAACGATTCTGCACTCTGGCTTTCAAATCGGAGAAGGTATCTTTCTGTGCCGAGGCCCCCGGCGGCACTGCACGTCGTGATTGCAAAGCACCCAGGCGCCCTCCCGTCACATTCTTTTTCTCCGGGGGTGTTCCTTTTCCCCCTCCCTGGCTCTGTTCGATACGTTTAAGCAAAGACATGTACAGCCTCCTGAAGTCGGCTCACAGGCTCAGAATTCTGCCTGTGCCTTTTCCAACTCACTCAATCGCTGGCGTATCTCCCCAGCCAAAGCCAATACACGTTGTGCTACAGGGCGAGATTTGTCTTTGAGCATGAAAGGAACACCACGATTCACCGATGGAACTACAATGGACGGCGAGGTGGGAATCGCCGTGCTGACAGGGTGTTTGAAGTTCTCGCCTACGCGTTCTGGGGTAATATTGATACGCCGGTCAAATTTATTCATTACCAATAAAACGCGTTGTCGGTCAATGCTCATGATATCAATCAAATCCAAGAAGATGCGCGCGCTTTTTATGGCTGGAATGTCCTGGGTAGTGAGAAGCACCATGAGGTCCATCTCGTCCAAAGCACTGATAATCACATCGGTAAGCGTAGACGAAGTATCTACGATGACGTAAGAGAACATCCTGCGGAGATGCTGCAAAATTTTCCGGAATTGCTCGGGGGAAATATTGTCAGCATTCTCCGGCCTGGGAGGGGCTGCCAGAACTTTCACGCCTGATGCCGAATGGGTCAACAGGACTTCGTTGACCACTTCATTGTCAATTTCATCTGCACGGGGGGCCAAATCTAAAATGGTGTTACGCGGTTGTTCATTGAGAAAAACAGCCACATCACCAAATTGCAAGTTACCATCCACAATCGTTGTCGGGGTATCCGGGTTGTGGAGAGTAACTGCCAGATTGGTAGCCAGGGTAGTGACCCCGGCCCCGCCTTTGGGGCTGTAAACCACAATAACTTTGCCTAACTGCCCCAACACCCCCGCGCTCAGAGGGCCTGTACCTCCCGCCGTAGTCGCCGCTGCAACGGCAGAGAGTTTCTCGCGTTCACTATGCGCCATCTTCCCCGCCCGGCGAACAGCGGCGGTAAGTTCATCCACCGTAGGAGGCTTTGCCAGGAAATCCCGCGCCCCGGCCAACATAGCGCGGCGCATGTAATTCGGGTCACTCTGTACCGATAAGATGACAATTTGCACATATGGCAAGGCTTGCTTGATGTTCTCAGTTGCCGTAATACCATCCATATCCGGCATGTTGATATCCATCAGGACAACATCCGGTTTGGTTTCTTTGGCCAACTGAATAGCCTCTTTCCCGCTGCGCGCTGCTCCTACAACTTCAACATCGCTCTCAAATTGCAACAGTTTTCGAATATTTTCTCGCGTTTCAGCAATGTCATCTACAATCAGAACGAGAATATTGTCATTGGCCATGCACTAACTCCAGAACAGAAATACAGGCTGTCAGACGTCACCATGAGGCACAGCCCCCCTGATACATTTCGCCGATACGAGACGATGGAAGGTTAACGGTCTTCGCTGACTCACCCTCCATCGCCTCGCATTTACCACGTCGCTGCTACTGCACAGGCGTAGGCAGGGGGGTGTCATTGGGCAACTCTGGGGCCTGCAATTCATCTATACGCGGCTCCACCCCGTAAGGCAATTTTG
>DRKV01000112.1 GCA_011051635.1 Chloroflexota bacterium
GCATCAAGGTGATTGACCTGATTGCCCCCTTCACCAAAGGCGGCAAGACGGGCATCTTCGGCGGCGCGGGCGTCGGCAAGACGGTTATCATCATGGAACTCATCCGCTCCGTTGCCACCGAGTACAAGGGCAACTCCGTTTTCGCCGGGGTGGGCGAGCGCACCCGTGAAGGGACGCAACTCTACCGCGAAATGCTGGAATCGGGCGTGATGAAGGACACCGTCATGGTCTACGGCCAGATGAACGAGCCTTCCGGAACCCGCCTGCGGGTCGCGCTGACCGCTCTGGCGATGGCCGAATACTTCCGTGACCACGGGCGCGACGTGCTCTTGTTCATCGACAACATTTTCCGTTTCAGCCTGGCGGGCGCGGAAGTCTCCGCCCTGCTGGGGCGGATGCCCTCCGCCGTGGGTTATCAGCCCACCCTGGCGGCAGAGATGGGCGAGTTGCAGGAGCGCATCACCACCACCCGCACCGGCTCTATTACCTCCATGCAGGCCGTGTACGTCCCCGCCGACGACTACTCCGACCCCGCTCCGGTGGCGACCTTCACCCACCTCGACGCCACCATCGCCCTGGAACGCTCCATCGCCGAGAAGGGCATCTACCCCGCGGTGGACCCGCTGGCCTCCACCTCCCGTATTCTCGACCCTGCCGTGGTGGGCGAGGAACATTACCGCACGGCGCGC
The DNA here is from genome assembly GCA_011051635.1 of Chloroflexota bacterium. Lineage (GTDB taxonomy): Bacteria > Chloroflexota > Anaerolineae > Anaerolineales > DRKV01 > DRKV01. Next base: position 690 of record DRKV01000112.1, read on the forward strand.
GAGGTGCAGCAGGTGCTCCAGCGTTACAAGGACTTGCAAGACATCATCGCCATTCTCGGTATCGACGAACTCAGCGAAGACGACAAACTGATTGTGGCCCGCGCCCGCAAGATTGAGCGCTTCTTCTCGCAGCCCTTCTTCGTGGCCGAGCAGTTCACCGGTACGCCGGGGCGCTTCGTACCCCTCAAAGAGACTGTGCGCGGCTTCCGCGAAATCCTGGACGGCAAGCACGACGACCTGCCGGAGCAGGCCTTCATGATGGTCGGCACGATTGACGAGGTTGTCGAGAAAGCCAAGCGTCTGGCGGAAGTAGAGTAAAGGAAAGGAAACGGCATGACCATTCGTGTAGAAATCGTCTCTCAAGACCGTTTGGTGTACGAGGGAGAGGCCGATATTGTGGTAGTGCCGGGCGTGAGCGGCGAGATGGGCATTCTGCCCAACCACTCCCCGCTGATTTCCACCTTGCAATACGGTATCCTCAAAGTGCGCCGCGGCATGGATGAGCAGGTCTTCACCGTGGCCGGCGGCGTTGTGGAAGTCCAGCCGGATATCGTCACCGTGCTGGCCGATGCGGCGGAAAACGTGGCCGAGATTGACGTGGCCCGCGCCGAAGCGGCCCGTCAGCGGGCGGAGAAATTCCTGCAGGAAGGCCCGCCCCCCGATACGGATACCTACCTGCGGATGGAGGCGGCGCTGCGCCGCTCCAACCTGCGCCTGGAAGCCGTGCGCCGCTACGGGCGCGCTATCCGCCATGCCCAGCAGGAGGAAGAGAACATTTAGCCATGGGCCTGTTTTCGCGGGACCTGGGGATTGACCTGGGAACCAAGTTCACGCGCATTGCCTTCGGGGATTCCGTGGTCGTCGAGGAACCCACCGTCGTGGCGATTGCCATCGAGGAGGCCAAAGCCGTGGAAATCGGTCAGGCCGCCGACGACATGGACGGGCGCGTCCCGGATTCCATCGAGGTGGTGCGCCCCCTGCAAAACGGTGTGATTGCCGATTACGAGGTGACCACCATCCTGCTGGAGGCCCTGCTGCGGCGGACGCGCTCGGGCTTTTCCTTCGTCGGGCCGCGGGTGGCTATCTCGGTTCCCGAAGGGATTACCAGCGTGGAGCGCCGCGCCGTCCACGAGGCCGCTCTGGAGGCCGGTTCGCGGGAGGCCTTTCTGGTGCAGCAGCCCCTGGCCGCCGCCCTGGGGGCCGACTTGCCTATCGGGACCCCTTCCGGCAACATGCTTTTGAGCATCGGGGCAGGCTCCACCCAGGCGGCGGTGCTGGCGATGTACGGCATCGTCACTTCGGAGACGCTGCGGGCCGGCGGCTACGCCATGGACGAGGCCATCGTCTCGTATGCCCGCCGCAAGTACGGGGTCATCATCGGGCCGCGGGTCGCCGAGCAAATCAAAATCGGCATCGGAGCGGCGGTGCCCCAGGAAACCAGCGACAGCGTGGAAGTGCAGGGGCAGGACCAGGTTTCCGGTTTGCCGCGTCCCCTCAGCCTGACCACCGACGAGGTGGTGGAGGCCTTGCAGGAACCGCTGGCCCAAATTGCCGAGACAGCCCGCCGCGTGCTGGAGAAAACGCCCCCCGAATTGGTCTCGGACATCATTGACCACGGCCTGGCCCTGTGCGGCGGCGGCGCTCTTCTCCGAGGAATTGACAAACTTTTGACCAAAGAATTGGGCATCCCCGCTTATCTGGTGGAGCAGCCCCGCCACGTGGTCGCCCTGGGCGCGGCCCAGGTGCTCACCCCCAGCGTCTACGCCGTCGTGCGGCGCAACCTGCCGCCCTCGTGACTTGTAGGAAGAAGCATATAGACACTTTTTGGCGAACACCTTCCCCCCCCTATCCCCCCTGTATCCCCCCTTTCCCCGCTGGAAAGGGGGGATGTTTTCTTCTGGGGGTTTTTTCGGGCGCACAGCGCCCGAAAAAACCCCATCCCAACCCATCCTCCGCTGGTCGGGGAGGGGTTGGGATGGGGGTAAACCACATCTCGCAATGTAAAGTGTCACGAATTCTCTTCGGAACTTGAACCATTTCTGCAGAAGCAAAAAAAAGCCCGACTCGTCAAGAGTCGGGCTTTTTTGTCGGGAGGGGAGCAAGACGGGTACGCGGTTCAATCTTCCCGCGGCATCAGGTAATATGTCATGTGCTGCAAGTGGATGACGGGGTCAATGTGTTCCACGCGTATCCCCTCCCGCACCGCCAGGTTGACCGGCGCGTAGTTCAGAATGGCGCGCACGCCTGCGGCAATCAACTTGTCGGCGATTTCCTGGGCGACGGGGGCGGGGACGGCCAGCATGGCTATCTGGATGCCCGCCTCGGTGATGCGGGCTTCCATCTGGGCTACATCCTGGACTTCGATGTCGTTGATGGTGTGCCCGATTTTTGCCGGGTCGCTGTCGAAGAGCATCACGACCCGGAAGCCGTGTTCCCGAAAGCCCTGGTAGCGCGCCAGGGCGCTGCCTACGTCTCCTGCCCCGATGACAGCCACGTCCCAAACGCGGTCCACTTTCAGGATGCGGATGAGTTGCTTTTTCAGGAAGGGGATGTGATAACCGGTGCCTTGTTTTCCGAACTCGCCAAACTGGGACAAATCCTTGCGAATCTGCGCCGCGGAAATGCCCAATCTGGCCCCCAATTCGTGGGAGGAGATGTACTCCAGCCCCTCTTCCTCCATGCGGTTGATAGCGCGCAGGTAGAGCGGCAGGCGGCTGACAACGATATCCGGGATGGCGGTACGTCCCATGGAACCTCCTTGACGGTGGGGACAGGCCCTCAATAATGCGTTCTTCCGTATGATGGTGTGAGAAATTTACCACAATCCTGCGCTTTCTGCAAACCGCCGTAGCACAACGGGAGCACTCAAGTTTTGTAGAATGGCGGTGGGAACACCGTCCTTGCGGGTAGGGCTGAAACCTCTACCCTGATGCCATCAAGTCCGCAGAGCGGACTTCTTACCTCCCAGCGGGGGACTTTCAGTCCCCCGTGTCGGCGGCACAGGCGATAGCCGTTGCAGACATTCGCTTTTCCGTGCGAATCGGCGGGCATCAGCGTAATCTGCGTTCTTCAGGCGACTCTTCTACATTTCTTGAGTGCTCCCACCACAACTGCTAGCAGTTGTCCTGCCTTTGCCGATGGTATAATCCTCCCGCTATGTTCATTGATGAAGC
>DRKV01000113.1 GCA_011051635.1 Chloroflexota bacterium
TCGGAGAGGAGGGCCGCGGAGCCGTAGTCGTAGGTCAGGCGGAAGGCCAAGTCGCCCGGCTGCGGCGCGCCATCCAGGGTGAGAGCGCCGGGAGGGTAGGCTTCTTCGGAGCGTCCGTAAAGCCACAGGCCGCCGCCGTTCACTTCCAGGGTGAGGGTGACGGGACGGTTGGGGAGAAAATCCGTCGGGGGGAGGGGGAAGGGGGAAGCGCGGGGAGCCGCGAGGGAGGGCAATCCATAGGTCTGGCTGACCCGCTGCGGGCCGCGTCCGTCCCGCCCTTCCAGGGTGAGGGTCAAACTGGTGGCGGGGGGCGCTCCCTCAGCGGGGTGGGCCATCCACAGGATGATGGATTCCACCGGCAGGCGGCGCAAAATCAGGGTCTGCTGCGCCTGATGGTTCTCATCCAGATAGATGAGCGCGTCGCGGGAGTCTTCCTGGGTGTTCTCGTAGTCGGTAAGGGGGATGCAGGCGGCGTTAAAAAGGAGCAAGAGGACGAGAAGCGCGGTTCTCATCCTCTTGCGGGGGGGCGGGAAGGGGATTTCAGTCCTTCTTGCCGACATTGGCGCGCAGGTAGGCCTCGATGAAGCCGTCCAGGTCGCCGTCGAGGACGGCCTGAGCGTTGCCGACTTCGTAGTTGGTGCGGTGGTCTTTGACCATCTGGTAGGGGTGCAGGACGTAGGAGCGAATCTGGCTGCCCCATTCGGCTTTGGTGTACTCACCGCGCAGTTCGGCCAGTTCTTCGGCACGCTCGCGTTCCTTGATTTCCAGAAGGCGGGCTTTGAGGACGCGCAGGGCGTTTTCGCGGTTTTGGGTCTGGGAGCGTTCGTTCTGGCAGGTGACGACCAGACCGGTGGGCAGGTGGGTGATACGCACCGCGGTGGCGTTCTTCTGGACGTTCTGCCCGCCCGCGCCGGCGGATTTGTAGACGTCAATCCGCAGGTCGTTGGGGTTGATTTCGACTTCGGCATCATCTTCCACCTGCGGGAGGACTTCGACGAGGGCGAAGGAGGTGTGGCGGCGGTGGGCGGCGTCGAAGGGGGAGAGACGCACCAGGCGGTGAACGCCCTTCTCCGGGCGCAGGTAGCCGTAGGCGTAGGGGCCGCTGACGGCGATGGTGATGCTCTTGGTTCCCGCTTCCTCGCCGGGACTGTAATCCAGAATTTCGGTTCGGAAGCCGCGGCGCTCGGCCCAGCGGAGGTACATGCGCTGGAGCATCTCGGCCCAGTCCTGCGAATCGGTGCCCCCTGCGCCGGCGTGGATGGCGAGGAGAGCGTCGCTGCGGTCGTGCGGCCCGTTGAGCATGGCGGCCAGTTCGCGGCGGGCGAATTCGCGTTCCAGGCTCTCGGTTTCGGCTTCCAGTTCGGCGCGCAGGGAGTCGTCCTCCATCTGCGCCAGTTCGAGAGCATCCTGGACGCGCTGGCGCAAGTCCTGCCAGCCGGTCACTTCCTCCCGCAGGACGGAGAGGGTTTTCATCACCTTCTGCGCCCGCTTTTGGTCGTTCCACAGGTCGGGCGACTCGGACTGGCGGGAGAGTTCGTCTAGTTGGGTTTGTTTGCCTGGGAGGTCAAAGATACCTCCATAGGCGCTGGATTTGTTCGTCCAGGGATGTGAGGCGTTCGATGAGGTCTTGCATAAGGTTTGGGGATTGGGGAGCAGGGATTAGGGATTGGGGAAATGGGGTAATGAGGAGATGATGAGATGGGGAGGTGATGGGGTGAGGAGGCGGGCACGCTGCGCGTTGTACTTTCGCACTTGCACACTTGCAAACTTTCCCACTTGCAGACTTTCTCACTCCTCCAACGGGAAGTGCATGGTGAAGGTAGTGCCTCTGCCGGGGATGCTTTCCACGCTGATGGTGCCCCCGTGCTGTTCGACGATGTTCTTGACCAGGGAGAGACCCAACCCAATACCTCGGGAGCGGGGAGTCGCTCCCGATGAGCGATAGAATTTCTCGAAGATGTGCGGCAAATCTTCGGGCGAGATGCCGCGTCCGGTGTCGGAGACCTGTGCCACAAGAGTGTCCCCTTCCGGCTTGACGGTCACGCTGATGAAACCGGCATCGGTGTATTTTATGGCGTTGTCAATCAGGTTGCGCCACATTTGTTCGATGAGGCGCGTCTCTCCCTTGATGGGCGGGTGAGGCTTCAGATGCGTATGTACCAACAGTCCTTTGGAGCGTGCCGCACCCTCCATGTCCTGCACAATGTAGTAGGCGATTTTGTCCATCAGGATAGGCACTGCCGGGGTGTGGGAGCGGATGCCGGTTTCCAGGCGGGAGATGGTGAGGATATCCGAGGCGAAATGTGCCAGGCGGCGGGCGCTGGCATCGATGCGGGAGAAGATTTCGGCGTATTCCTGCCGGGAGAGATTGTCCATCTGGGCGAGTTGCGCATAGCCAGAGATGGAACTCAGCGGGCCGCGCAAATCGTGAGAGAGAATGGAAATCAGTTCATTGTTCAGCCGCACCACCTCGGTGAGAGGGGTGACGTCGTGCATGGTGAGTACCACCCCCATGTCCGGGACGGGCGCGATGCCGACGTGGAAGGTCTGTTGCCCGATGGAAATTTCCCGCCGGACGGTTTCGCCGGTTTCCTGGGCTTCCTGGACGGCCTCCCGCAAGGGGGGCGGGAATTGGCGGGCGTCATCGAAGGGCAAAATGCGCTGTGCAGGGGGGTTGCTGGAAACAACTTTGCCTTCCGTGTTCAGGAGAAGGATGCCTTCGCTGGCGCTTTCCAGCGTGGCGGCCAGGCGCGTGCGCTCCTGCTCGGCCTGCTCGTAGAGAATTTCCATCTGCTTGCGGGCGTTGACTTGCTCCGTGATGTCTTGCAGCACCAGAATGCGCCCAAGAGTGGTATTGCGGTAGTGCAGGGGGATACTTTTCAACAGCCGAATACTTTGGTCGCTGAGATGGATTTCCTGGGAGAGGCGCTTTTCGGGAGGATTCTGGAGAATGTCCTCCAGCGCCGAGCGCAACATGGGGAGCGGGGTTCTTTCCAATAGATTTTCACCGATAAACCCGTTCGGCTCGTTTTGCAATAAATTGGCCGCGCTCTGGTTGATGTCTAGAATGGTGGCGCTGTCATCCAGGACGATGACCCCTTCGGGGATTTGCTCCAAAACAGTCTGGCGGGCAACCGGGATGAGTTCCAGCAGCCGGTAGCGGAAAATAGCGCGGGCCAGAAGTACCGCTGTAATGGTGAAGAAGAAGGGGTCCAGCCCCCAGTACCAGAAGTCCTTGACTTGGGTAAACATATTGGCAACCAGGGGCACCAGGATGGCGGTTATCATCAGGCGGGTTTGAGCGCGGTAAATAGGGGCGCTTGTGCGCTGGAAACGCCACAAGATGACCGCCCCTGCAACCAGGTACAGGTAACTGACCGCGGTGTGGAGGTAGTAAAGAGGGGTGTGGTCACCGTGGAATTTCTCTATGGAAATATCGGGCAGGTACGAAAGATGTGTGGGTATTAGTTTTACGTTTCTCCACCATAAATTCGTCCCCGGTGTGCTCACTACGATGACCAGCGAGATGACGGGGATGATGAAAATCGCCCTCTTCCACAGGGTGGGGAGCGTTTCCCATTGCCGGGTGTACTGCAAGGACATCACCAGCCACAAGGCAGGAGCGAACACAGCCCCGAAGTACTTGATGATGTTGCAGGCGTATTTCTCCCCAAGGGACGGCACGACGATGTGCAGCCCGTAAAAGAAAGCCCACCAGGCAATGGCGGCCATCAGGTAGCCCAGGGTTTTTCCTTCAGGGCGGCGGGGTTTGCGCAGGGCGCGCCATGCGAGGTATGCGTTGAGTATCGCGGCTCCCCACAAGAAAAGGGCGGAAAGCCAGGAGATGAAGAGGGCTTGGGCGGAGGTGTCTGGCATGGTGAGTTGCTGGGGGGCTGTCTGCTTGACTGATGAACCTATGCGCCCTTGTTCTCGTAGCGCTGGCGCAAACGGGTGGACAGGTCTCTTAATTGGGTAAAACTGACGGGTTTGATGAGTACCAGGTCGCTTTCTCCCTCCAGGAGGGTGGCCATGCGAGGGTTGGCAGTGGCGAGAATGACCATGGCATTTTTGAGATGGGGAGTGGAGCGGATATGACGCAATATCTCCTCTCCAGAAACCCCCGGCAAATGTAAATCCAGCACGATGAGAACCGGGGTAGGAGGATTCTCCAGGCGTTGCAATGCTTGCGGGCCGTTGTCAATTACCTCTGCCTTGAACCCGGCATTTTCGATAGCATGTTGGAAGATGTCAGCCTGCATGGCGTCGTCTTCGATGATGAGGGCTGGCAAGGGGCTTGCGGCGTTCATTCGGTTTTCTCCTCGACTTCCAGGGCAAGCGGCAGGATGATAGTGAAAGTTGTTCCTTCGCCGGCTTCACTGTGTAATTGTACCTCTCCCTGCATCAATTCGGCGAGGTGTTTGACAATAGACAACCCCAATCCTGAGCCAGTGTGTTCTTTGCGGGCAGGGCTGCCATCCACTTGCCGGAAAGCATCGAAAATGTAGTCTTGCGCGTCTTTCGGGATTCCCCGTCCGGTATCGCTTACCTGGATAGCCCAGCGTTCTTCTCCGCGGCGCTGCAAAGCGATGCGGATATGCCCCTGGTCGGTAAATTTGATGGCGTTGCTGACCAGGTTGCGCAAAATTTGCCCAATCCAGTAGCGGTCGCCGACCACTTTCTCAGGCAGGGCGGGGTCCACGTCGGTAATGATTTCCAGCCCCTGCCCCTGGGCGAGGGCGATGTCCGCGCCTATCAGTTCCAGCAAATGGGCAGGAGAAAACGGGCTGGGGCGGAGGATAATCTTTCCGCTTTCAATTTGTGCCTGGTTGAGCAGGTCGTTGACGAAGTCCAGCAATTGACGGCTGCTTTTGCCAATGGATTGCACCACTTTGTCCTGCTCTTTGCTCAGAGGCCCGTAAATGCCGGTTTGCAGCATTTCGGTATAGCCGATGATGGCTCCCAGCGGGGTACGCATATCGTGGCTGACGTTCCCCAGCAATTGGGTTTTCAGACGGCTGGCCTGCAGGGCCTCATCGCGGGAACGCTGTAAGGCTTCTTCCAGTTCTTTGCGTTGGGTGATGTCTTCCTTGATAGCCACGTAATGGGTGGTATGTCCGTCCTTGTCTTTTACCGGAGAAATCGTCTGGAATTCCCAGTACAGTGAGCCGTCCTTGCGCTGGTTGATGATTTCGCCGCGCCACACTTTCCCTTCCTGCTCGATGGTGCGCCACATCTCCTCGTAGAAACCCTGGTCGTGCTGGCCCGATTTGAGCAGGTTGGAGGGTTGGCCGATGGCCTCCTCAACCCGGTATCCCGTCATTTTGGTGAAGGCGGGATTGACATATTCGATGACGCCCTGGGCGTCGGTGATGACGAGCCCGCTGGCGCTTTGTTCCGCGGCCTGGTACATCTTGCGCAATTCAAGTTCTCTCTCCTTGCGTTCGGTGATGTCCAGGGAGTATTCCACCATCTGAACGACCTCTCCCGCCTCATCGTAGAGGGGATAGCCATGCACTTCTGCGTAGTAGGGAGTGCCATCCGGTCGGTGGTGGATGTGTTCTACGGTGTAAGGTTCGTGCCTGGCGACCACATGCTGCAAGGGACAGGGGTGCTCCAATCCCTCGCAGGGAGTAGCGCGTTTGTGGGTCAGGGCGTAGCAGGTGATATTCTGGGTGATTCCCAATGTTCTGGCTGCCGAGTTTGCCAAAACGACGCTGTAATCCTTGACATCAATCACGTAGAAAGGCGCGTCAATGGAGTCGATGATGGTTTGCAGGAAAACCTGCTGCTGATGGATGTGTTCTTCGGCTTGTTTCCTCTCCGTGATATCGGTCTTGACCGCCACATAATGCTGCACCTGTCCTTGCGCATCGAGCACCGGCGAGATGGTGGCATCTTCCCAATACAACTCGCCGTTCTTCTTCTTGTTGACCAGTTCCCCGTGCCAGGTTTCGCCGCGGGTTAATGTTTCCCACATTGCCTGATAGAACTCTGACGGGTGCTGCCCGGACTTCAGGATGCGGGGATTTTGCCCTAAGGCCTCCTCTTGCGTGTAACCGGTGACGCGGGTGAAGGTCGGGTTCACGTATTCAATCGCGCCATCCGCGTTGGTGATGACGATAGAACTGGCGCTTTGCTCAATGGCCTGGGAGAGAATGAGCACCTGCTCCTCCGCGTGCCGCAGTTTGGTCAGGTCGTATCCCGTCCCGATAACCGCGGTTTCTCCTTCCCACGGCACCAGCCCTGTCGTGACATGAATCTGCCGGATTTCTCCGTTTTTCCGCCGGATGGGCAGGTCGTAGCGCGTCGGCTTGGTGAGAGGTATCTCCATGCGGTGCAGGCCGTCTTTGCGGACGCGTTCCTGCCATTCTGGGGGCGCGATTTCCCAGAAATTCATCGCAAGAAGTTCTTCCCGGCTGTAGCCGGTGATGTACTCGGTGGCCGGGTTTACATAGATGAACTTGCCGCCCCGGTGAACGAAAATGGCGCTGGTGGTGGCCTCCGTGAGGGTATGGAAGATGGTCTCCTGGCGTTGCAATTGCTCTGTGCGGTTTTCCAGTTGGCTCTGGCTGCTTTCTCGAACGAAAGTCGCTACCAGCAGGAACAGGGAGGTTGCTCCCACGAATCCCAGGGGATAAACGATGTCGCGAAAGGGGATATCCGCACGCAAAAGAGGCAAAGCGCTCATCAAGCCCAGATTGATGAGTATCAACGCCAGGGTGCCCCGCGCATTGAGCAGCATACTCCCTAAAACGACGACGGACAGCGTCCAGACCAGCGTGTGGAACAGGTGCGTGCCCCCGGAGAACGGTCTGTACAGTGCGCCAAAGAAGGGGCTTATGGTGAATGCGCCCAATACAAGTACGGTCCCCCAGCGATAGGCCGGCGTGCGGCTGAGGATGTAGGCCAGAGCCAGGATGAGCGTTACCGGCCAGAAATACGCCGCGGCCTGCTTGTGGAAAAGGGATAGCAGCGCCTCCGGTATGAAATACAGAGGCAGCAGGACGGCCAATGAGGCGGCCAACATGCGCGCCTCGTGCCGGCGTCGTATCCCCTCTACCCTGGGGGACGGCTCGATAAGCGCCGTCCCCCAGCGTTGGTACCATTTAGGGGCGGAAGTGTTCATGGGGCGTTTCCTTCTCGCTTATAAACCGGTCAGGATGCCCTCGATGAAAGCATCCGGGTCGAAGGGCTGCAAATCATCGGGCTTCTCTCCCAGCCCTGCGAAATAAATCGGCAGGCGCAATTCGCGTTGAATGGCGAAGGCCATCCCGCCGCGGGCGGAGGAATCCAGTTTTGCCAGGATGATGCCGGTCACGTCCACCGCCTTCTTGAAGGCCTGTGCCTGCTGGAGCGCGTTCTGCCCCGTGGTGGCATCCATCACCAGCCAGACGTGATGCGGCGCGCCCGGCAGGGCCTTGCCGCTTACCCGATAGACTTTTTTCAATTCTTCCATCAAATTGAAGCGCGTGTGCAGGCGCCCCGCTGTATCTATCAGAGCCACGTCCACGCCCCGGGCTTGGGCTGCCTGGATGGTATCGTAGGCCACCGCGCCGGGGTCGCCGCCGGGCTGACCGGCAATCACAGGGATGTCCAGACGCTCGCCCCACACCTGCAACTGCTCCACCGCCGCCGCCCTAAAGGTATCCGCAGCCCCGAAGATGACGCTTTTGCCCTCCTCCTGAAAGCGTTTGCCCAGTTTGGCAATCGTGGTCGTCTTGCCGGAACCGTTCACCCCCACTATGAGAATAACGGTAGGACTGTGGGGGAAGGCAATTTCCGGCGGCGCGCTCAACAATCGGCGCAGTTCTTCCCGCAGAGCGGCTTTCAACTCGTCGGTGCGGGTCATCCCCTCGGTCTGCTCGCGCTCCCACAGCGCTTCCATGACCGCCTCGCTGGTTTCGATGCCCAAATCGGCCTGAATCAGGAGCGCTTCCAGGTCTTCCCAAGTCTCGTCGGTAATCTGCGTAGCCCCAAACAGGGAGGCAATTCGTCCAAACGTGGATTTGCGGGTGCGCGCCAAACCGTCGCGCCATTTGTTGAAGATGTTTTCACTCATAGTTCTCTCAGAGGAACTTGTTGGTTACGCGAACGCTATTTTATCATGCTGCATTGGGGGAAGAGGGTATAATCATTTCACCTCCGTCCGAGCAAGGCAACACTTATGAAAGGTGCCTATGGATTTGCTGCATTGCCTGAATTGTCATCAACCTTATCCTGATACCGGTGTTCCTTACCGCTGCCCGCAGTGCGGCGGCATTTTTGATTACAAAATCTGGCCGAGGGTGGATTTCGCCCCGGAGGATGCCCGCTTGCCCGGAATTTGGCGCTACCGTCGCGGGTTCGGACTCCCCCCCGAGGCGGCTCCCGTTTCCCTGGGGGAGGGCGGCACCCCCCTGGTGTGGGAGACTTTCCGGGGGCGGCGCGTGGCCCTCAAATGTGAGTATCTCAACCCCACGGGGTCTTTCAAGGACCGCGGCATGGCCGTTCTGGTCAGTTTCCTGCGTTCGAGGGGGGTCTCCGAAGCGGTGGAGGATTCCTCCGGCAACGCGGGGGCTGCCTTCGCCGCCTACGCCGCTCGCGGCGGGCTGAAAGCGCGGGTACTCGTCCCGGATTATGCCGCCGGGGGTAAGCGCCGCCAAATCGAGATGTACGGTGCGGATGTGACCCGCATCCTGGGGGCGCGTTCCGTAGTGGCTGAGAAGGCCCGTCAGGTAGCCGCTCAGGGCGGGGTGTACGCCAGCCATGCTTACCTGCCCTTTGTCCTGCCCGGCTATGCTACCCTGGCCTACGAACTGGTCGAACAGATGGGTGGAGCGCCCGGCGCGGTGCTGCTGCCGGTGGGGCAGGGCGGCCTCATCCTGGGCGTGGGACGCGGCTTCTGGGCCTTGCAGCAGGCCGGCGTCATCGAGAAGGTGCCCGTCCTGGTGGGGGTGCAGGCTGAGGCTTGCGCTCCCTTATGGGCTTTGTACGCCTACGGCCCGGCAGGCTTGCAATGGGTCACCGAGGGCGAGACCGTGGCCGAGGGCGTCCGCATCCGGCATCCGGTGCGCGGCGACGGGGTTTTGCGCATCGTCAGCGCGTCGGGTGGCGCCTTTGTGGCCGTCCAGGAGGAACGCATTCTGCCTGCACGCGACCAACTGGCCCATCGGGGGTTTTATGTAGAGCCGACCTCTGCGCTCCCCTGGGCTGCTTTGCCCGAAGTCCTGGAGCACCTTCCTGACCCCGTTGTGGTGGTATTGACCGGCAGCGGGCTGAAGGAGTAAGCGGTTGCGGAGTTAAGCAGTTGCGAAGTTAGGCAGTTACGGAGTTAGGCAGTTGCGAAGTTAGGTAGTCGCCCTGTTGCCCAGTTACCAGTTTGCCCACTCACCCAGTTACCGATTTACCCATTCACCCATTCACCCACTCACCCACTCACCGATTTACCAATCCCCTCCACTCACTTTCCCACTCGCCCACTTTCAAACTTGCATACTTTCA
>DRKV01000114.1 GCA_011051635.1 Chloroflexota bacterium
GGCAGACCGCGCTTCAGGTAGCCTCCCCCGCGGCGGTGGAAGTCATCGCTCAGGGGCAGCCGCTCCCCGCGCCCATCCCCCTGAACCCGCCGGAGAGCGGCGAGGAGGCCGACGCCTACTACGAGAGTTTGGAGGGGATGCTGGTCTCCGTGGCGCAGGGGGTGGTGGAAGGCCCGACCACCAAGTACGGCGAGACGGTGCTGGTGCTGCCCGAACACGCCGGGGCGCACCTGCTCCGCTGGCACGACAACGGCTTCGCCATCATGGTGGACGACGGCTCGACGGCCAGTTACACCACTCTGGACGAACTGCCCTACGCCGCCAACACAGGCGACATCATCTCCGACCTGCTCGGCCCGCTGGCTTACACCTACGGGCGATACAAAATCGAACCCATCCAGCCCCCGCAGGTGCAGGCCAAAGAACACCCCTTGCCGCAGATTGCCCCCGCCGCGGCGGATGAGTTCAGCATTATGACCTGGAACGCGGAGAATTTCTTCGATACCCGCGTTCCGCACCCCTCCGACCCACCCCTGCCGACCCGAGACGAGTACCAGCGCGACCTGCAGAAGGCCGCCGAGACGATTGCCGCCGCCGGCGCGCCTACCATCGTCGCCCTGCAGGAAATCGAGAACATCGGCGTTCTGGAAGACATCGCCGCCCAGGACGCGCTGGCGGGGTACGCCTATCAGGCCGTGCTCATCGAGGGGCACGACAGCCGCGGCATCGACGTGGGCTATCTGGTGCGCGGCGACCAGGCCGAAATCCTGGATGTGGAGCAGTTCGACGCTCCCGAAGGGCTGACCAGCCGCCCGCCGCTCCGTCTGCACGTCCGCATTGGGGAGCGCGAGGTGTACCTGCTCAACAATCACTTCAGTTCCATGTCCGGCGGGGTGGAGGCCACCGAGCCGCGCCGCAACGCCCAGGCCGCCTGGAACGTCAAACTGGTGCAAGACATCCAGGCTCAGGAGCCGGAGGCCTGGATTGTGGTGCTGGGCGACCTGAACTCCTTCTACGATTCCCTGCCGCTGGATACGCTGCGCGCTGCCGGGCTGCATCACGTCTTCGAGAACCTGCCCGAAGAGGAACGCTACACCTACATCTACCAGGGCGAAGCACAGACTCTCGACCACATCCTGGTGACGCCCCCCATGTGGGAGACCTTCCGCCGGGTGGAAGTGCTCCACGTCAACGCCGATTTCACCCTCCCCGACCCGCAGGATACCACTCCCCGCCGCAAATCCGACCACGACCCGGTGGTGGCGGTGTTTGGGAGGTAGGTATGAAACTCGCCGTTCTCGCTGACATCCACGCCAACTACCTCGGCCTGCAAGCCGTGGCCGCGGACATCGCCCGCTGGAAGCCCGACCGCGTCATCGTGGCCGGGGACATCATCAACCGCGGCCCGCGCCCGCGTCAATGCTGGGAATTCGTGCGTCAGAAGCGCGATGAGGAGAACTGGCTGGTGATGCGCGGCAACCACGAAGATTACATCCTCAAGCACGCTTACGAGCCGATGAGACCGGAGGAACGCGAGGTGCACCGCGTCTCCTACTGGACCTACCGGCAGATGGGCGCAACCATCACCGAGATTGCCGGCCTGCCCGACCGCCTGCAACTCCGCGCCCCCGACGGGAGCGAGGTACGCGTCCTGCACGCTTCCATGCGCCATAACCGGGACGGCATCTACCCCGAAGATTCGGTGGAGAACATCCGCCCCAAAATCGCCCCCGCCCCCTCGCCGGGCCTCTTCCTGACCGGGCACACCCACCGCCCGCTCATCCGGCAGGTGGATGACACCCTGGTGGTCAACGTGGGTTCGGCGGGCGTGCCCTTCGACCGCGACCCGCACCCTGGCTATGCGCAACTCGTCTGGCGCGGCCATTACTGGGAGGCCCGCATCGTGCGCGTTGAGTACGACCTCCAGGCCGCGCAGGAGGATTTCTTCGCCAGCGGCTTCCTCGCCGAGGCCGGCCCCCTGGCCTACCTGATGCTCTCCGAAATGGTACACGCCCGCTCCCAACTCTACAACTGGGTGATAAAATACAGGGACACCATCATCGACGGCGGCCTCACCATGCAAGAGGCCCTCGAGGCACACATCCAGAACCATCCCGAACTCTACCGCGACCTCCCCCAACCCCTGTGGACCCGCTGACCCTGACCACTGCCTTTGTAGAACTTGCCGCGGCCCTGACCGCCATCGTCCTGACGCTGCGACGCGGCCCCTCGCAAGCGGCCACGCGGCGCGCCCTGGTGCTTTACGCTCTCGGCGTGGCTTTGTGGGGAGTGCTTTCCCTCCTGGAGAGCAGTGGAATGCTCCCCCTGCCTCTTCCGGGGGGATACATGGCCCTCATCCTCGTGATGGTGCTCTACCTGCACCTGACGCGCGTCACCGTGCTGGAGAAGGGTCTCGTGTGGTGGGGCTGGCTCATTGGCATGGGGTTGGCTGCCGTCCCGGCGGCCTTGCCCCCCGTCCTGGTACAACACGTCTGCGGAGGCATGGCCCTCTTCCTGGCGGGAGCCGCCCTGGGGAGCGCCCTTTCCGCCCGGAAGGGAGCGCAACAGCCCCTGCACCGTAACCGCGCCGAACTGTGGTTTCTCTCCGCTCTGTTGATGGCCTTGAGCGCGGGGCTTTTCATCGTCCAATTCGTCGCTGCAGCACACCTCGTCCAGGCTGCCGTCCTGCTGCTGACACTTTACGCTGCCATCCAATACCGCCTGCCCGACCTTCGTCGCATTCTGCGACACGGGATGCGACACCTGCTGGTCACCATCCTGAGCGCCTTGCTCTTTTTGGCGCTTTTTCTGCTCCTGCACATTCTCGGTGATGCCTATCCCGACCTGCGCGCTCACCCCTGGGAAACGTACAGTCTCCTCGCCCTGGGCATCGCGGTTGTGCTCAAACCCGCCCTGGACGGATTGACCCGCTGGAGCGAACGCGTCCTGCCTACCACGGGCTACGATTTGACTCATACGGTGCGCGAATACAGCCTGAGCATCAGCAATATCCTCGAGCTGGACACGCTCGCAACCGTCGCCATCGGCCTCATCAACGAGGCGTTGGAAGTGCAGAGCGGCATGTTGTTCCTCGCCGAAAGCAAGCCAGGCAAGGACGGCAGGCCGATTTACGAATTGCGCGGGGTGCGCGGCATGGGACAAACCGCACCGCTGCCTCTCGAACTTCCCGCTGATGACCCGTTGGTTAGACGGCTGAAGGAGAATTCCACCCCCCTGACCCAATACGAAATCGACTTCTCACCTGAATTTCGGGAACTGGGGAAAGAGGCCCGCCAATGGCTGGCACGCCACGGGCAAGAAGTGTACGTCCCCATTTACACCAAAGAGGAGTGGATTGGCCTGTTGGCGCTCGGCCCCAAACTTTCCGGCGCACCATATCAGGAAGAAGACCTCAACCTGCTCCGCACCCTGGCCGACCAGACCGCCGTGGCACTCTCCAACGCCCGCCTGGTGGAAGGTCTCACCCGCCTGAACAACGACTTCCGCCGCGCCTACAACGCCATGCAGAAGGCCAACCTGCAATTGGAGCAGGCCAACCGGCAACTGGAACGTCTGGACCGCACCAAATCCGATTTCATCAGCGTGACCTCCCACGAGTTGCGCACCCCGCTAACTCTCATCAGCGGCTATGCCCAATTGCTCCTGGAGGATGCCCAACAACAGGAGAACGACTTCCATCAGCAATTGCTCAAAGGGATGCTGGACGGCACCGACCGGATGCACGCCATCATCAGCAGTATGCTGGATATGGCGAGCATTGACGCCCGCTCCATCAAATTACGCATCGAACCGCTAATGTTGGCTCCGCTGATAGGGATGGTAGTCAAGAGTTTTCGCAAGACGCTCGAAGAGCGCAATCTCACGCTGGAAACGAAAAATTTACAGGGCGTCCCCACCGTAGAAGCAGACCCCGAAGCCCTGGAAAAAATCTTCACCCATCTGGTGAACAACGCCATCAAATACAC